>JBELAB010000175.1:0-6392 GCA_049509275.1 Syntrophobacteraceae bacterium
CATTCCTAACATAGTTAGATTCTTCAAGTCCGGGCACGATCTTTCGCGAGTGCCCAGTTCGGCGTCCGATCTCTTTGTGAGGACGGACCCTCACTTCGCTCAGGTCCGGGCCTGGCATTCCTAACATGGTTAAATGCTTCAAGTCCGGGCACGATCTTTTGTGAGTGCCCAGTCACTTCCCCGCTCTTTTCGGTTGCTTCAACTTGAGCGCAACTTAGTATTATACTAAACAGGGATTTCGCATTCTTCGTGCTCTTCGTGATGTGATTGAATCTTCGTGCTCTTCGTGATCGCAAAAAGCCCCGGGAACCGATATGGACACGAAATACACGAAGGATACACGAAGGATGCAGGGCATGGTCCGGACAGGGAGGTTCACGAAGAAAAGCCTAAGGACCTTCAGCCCGTCATTCCGGCTAAGCCTGCCCCGGAAGTGTCCAGTCCGGGGCCGGAATCCAGCGTCTTTTCAGTTGGTTAAAAGCACTGGGCCCCGACTTTCCGTCATGCCGGCGGAGGCCGGTACGGGGTGACTATCCCTTGCAACATGTCATAACTTTGTTGACAACGTACTATTTGCTCTCGATAAATGTCCCTACTCCAACATATTCTTTTACTACCGCCTTCAATTCCTCTCTTCGAGCGAGGAATTTTCCCTTCATCCCCCGGAGCCATTCCGCGTGGCGGTTTACAGCATCTTTGCTCAGGAAAAGAGGATGCTCTCCCGGTTCGATGTGGAACCGGAGCGATTCGTTTTTCAATTCCCAGGGACCCGAACCCGAACAAAGCATGCATCTGGCTCTGCCGTCCGGCAGGAACCTGAAAGTGTCACCTCCGCAAAGTGGGCAGACCGGGCCGACAGGGCTGACTCGCCTGGCCGGATCCAATATGGCGAGGGCAAGCTCTTTAGCGATTTCTCTGTTCGCCGAACCGAGCAGCGCCTCCCCGGGAAACGCCCCGTAAACCACGGCGCACCCGCGCAGATCGCCCATCATCACCTTGATAAAGCTCTCCACGTCGCGCTTGGTGCTCCCCTCCATGCCTTCAACCCCGGCGGTAGCCACTCCCACCCCGGGTTTTCCCCATAGCTGGTCGACAAAGCCATACAACTGAAGACCACGGTCCAGGAATTTTTTGAGGCTCCCGTTTGCCGACAGAAGGTAGGCAGGGGCCGCCACCACGTATGCGTCAGCTTCGGCAAGAGCGTTCATCACCGAGAGAAAGTCATCCTGCTGAGGGCACCTCATCTCATCGAAAAGGCACTGGTAGCAGGCTCGACAGGGCTTTATGTCGAGTTGGGTAAGACGCGCCATCCGCAGTTCCCAGCCGTCTCCCAGTTGCTTGAAAATCTCTTTTATGAAAATTTCGCAGTTTCCGAGTTTCCTTGGCGAAGCGGAGATTCCGAGAAGAGTTTTTCCCATCTTGTTGTACTCCTGAAAGAGGCTCCTGCACGCAAAAGAGCTAACCGGAGGGGCTAGAACCGGTTAGCTCTTGAGGAGGAAAGAGTTGGTTTCTCTTTGAAACAATAAACAGAGCAAAATACGTGCCACAGCTTGGATTTTCCATTTTACCTGATATTGCATATACTTGAGTCTCAACCACATTTTCGAAATAGCGCCATAATCACGCCATCTTTCTGCCATATCGCGCCATAATCACGCCACACATGTAAGCTAACCCAGCAAAATAGACTCCAACTCCGATGCGCTCCGGACAGGACTTCGGCAACTGAAATTCTCGCATACATATGCAGCAGGTTCGTTTCCCTCTGAGGGCACCGGCCCGGTAAACGGCGCGATTCTTGATAAATCATCACCGTGTTTTCCACTCTGTTTGAGCATCAGCACCCGGTTTGGGCAGTAGATCCGGTGAGCGGTCTCTATCATCTGCCTTGTCCCCGGGGATGATAAATCTCCGGCGATGAGTATTTCACGCGTGGGGCCCAGCAAGAAATCGAGCGCCTGCATGAATTGCGTGTAAGCGGCAGGCAGAGAGGCGACCTGTATGGAAAATGATGTCATTAGCAAATCTGCCTGTTTTTCGAATTCGGGGTTTCCGGTCATCCTGCCGAGCCGCAGCAGGTTCATCGCCGCAACGGAATTGCTTGAAGGCAGCGCCCCATCATAAATTATCTTCTCCCTTACGATCATCTCCTCACCGTCGGTTCCCACGTAATAGAACCCCCCATCGGGGTCTCCGAAAATCCTGGACATATCTTCCTGGAGTCTAACAGCTTCGCAGAGATATGCCACATCGAAAGTGGTTTCGTAGAGTTCAATAAGACCCCAGATCAGGAATGCGTAATCGTCCGCATACCCCTGATTGGCGACTTCACCCTGCCGGTATCTGCGATAGAGCCGCCCCGTTTCAGTCTGCATTCTTTGCAGGATGAAATTCACAGCTCCAGCCGCCTTGTGGGCATAGGAGCTGTCTCCCAGCGCCTGCGCGCCTCTGGCGAGCGCCGCTGTCATCAGTCCGCTCCAGGCTACCAGGATTTTATCGTCCTTTAATGGATGCACCCGCTTTTCGCGCGCGTCGAGGAGCCTTTTGCGACTATCCTCGAGCAGCTTCTCTAATTCCTCGAGACCCATTCCCAAAGCCCCTGCGAGAATCTCAAAAGACTTCGGAATGTGCGGGATGCTCATCCCCTCTTCGAAATTCCCCTGAGGGGTGATGCCGTATGCCCGGCAAAAAATTTCTCCGGCATCTTTACCGAGGATGTTTGCCACCTGCCCCGGCGTCCAGGTGTAGAAAATCCCTTCTTTTCCTTCGCTGTCCGCGTCTTGAGCGCAATAGAAACCTCCTTCAGGGCTAAGCATCTCGCGAGTTACGTATTCGAAGATTTCCTTTATCACTTTTGCGTACCGCGCTTCGCCGGTTGCCAAAAAAGCGTCGGTATAGGCAAGCGCGAGCAGCGCCTGATCATAGAGCATTTTTTCGAAATGCGGCACCAGCCATTTTTCGTCGACCGAATACCTGTGAAAACCGAAGCCGATCTGGTCGAATATCCCGCCCGAACGCATGGACAAGAGCGTTTTTTCGACCATTTGAAATGCATTGGACCCGGGATTTCGGCTGTGCCATCGCGTAAGGAAACTGAGATTATGAGGGTTCGGGAACTTAGGGGCGCTCCCGAATCCGCCCCACACGGGATCAAACGACCTGGCCAATTCGCGCCAGGTCCTGTCCAGCAGTTCTAAACCGGGAAGCCGGTCCGGCCGTTGCGGCCTCTTCGGCTCAATGGCGCGAATTATTTCCTGGCTTATCCGGCCAAGTTGTTCACGCTCACCGGTCCAGAGTTCAGAAATTTTGCCGGCTATTTCCATTAAACCCGGCATTCCCATCCTGGCATTTTTGGGGAAATAGGTGCCGGCGAAAAAAGGTTTCCTGTCCGGACCCATAAAAATGGATAACGGCCACCCTCCTCCACCTGTGGTCGCGCTGCACACGGTCATATAAACCTGGTCGATGTCCGGCCGCTCCTCGCGGTCCACCTTTATCGATACGAAGCTCCGGTTGAGCAGGTCCGCAACTTCCTCATCCTCGAAAGATTCGTGCTCCATCACGTGACACCAGTGACAGGCGGAGTATCCCACTGAGAGGAAAATGGGCTTGTCTTCCCGGCTCGCCTTCAGAAAAGCCTCTTCTCCCCACGGATACCACTCAACCGGGTTTTGAGCGTGCTGCAAAAGATAGGGGCTTTTTTCCCCCACAAGATGATTAGCCATTCCGGTTCCTTCCAAATAAAGAAAATAAAGCCACGCGGGTATCTTCCGTCAGATAAGTTCTGACTCTCATTTGATAAGCATGCGCCGAAGTGATTTCGATACCCTGCTGAATGTCCTTTTGCCCCGGACCAGCTATTCCCAATAATTCTCGCATTTTGATTGACTTCAAGATGTTATTATGAAAAAGTAAAACTCCTTATAATTGCAAAAGCGCTAAATCTATCATCTCAGTTACATGGCCCGGCAGCCAACATTTTTCATCGAAGTGTTAAAATGATCGGGCCGCTCACGAGCCGCTTAGGGCAATTTTAAATAGCACGATTGAGGTGCTGGTGTGCCGCAAAAAAGCTCAAGCGACCTTTCGATTCCCCGGAAGATTATCTTGCAGTTCCTCCTCAAATCTCCGATCTATTTGATAGCGATTTCACTTTACGCGCATCGGTTTATACTGGCTGGTGTTGAAAGTACCCCCACCGGCCGACCGATGTCTCAAAACCTATACGGCGGGAAATCATGCACAATGTTCTCAGAGTTTTGATAATCGGGCATTCCGAGAACGATGCGGACCTGATTCTCCGCATCCTGGAGCGCGCAGGATACACTACGGTCGGCGAACGGGTGGAAACGGCCGCTGAAATGGATGAAGCCATCGAGAGGCAACGCTGGGATATCGTGATTTCCGACTTGAGCCTGCCTCAGTTCGACGCATTTGCCGCACTGCATCTCTTGCAGCAAAAAGATTGCGACATCCCTTTCATCGTAATCTGCGGCAGAATCGCAGAAGATACCGCCGTATCGATGATGAAAGCCGGTGCTCACGATTATGTGACCAGGGACAGCCTGGGGCGTCTGGTACCGGCAGTGCGCAGGGAACTGGCAGACTCCGAGGTGAGGCGGAAAAACAAAGTGGCCGCAGAAGCGCTGCGTGAGAGTGAGGAGCGCTATCGCAGCATAATTGAAAATATCCCGGACGTTTTCTACCGAACCGACGAACACGGCATGATTGTCATGGCCAGCCCCTCAGCAACCAGATTACTCGGGTTCGAATCCATCGAGGAGATCCTTGGAATGCCTGCGGAGAGTTTATGGGCGGATCCGAAGGGGCATTCGCAAATGCTGCAGCGGCTCGATAACAATGGAATCATCAGGGACTTTGAAACTGCTATCAAGAAAAAAGACGGTTCGCCCCGTTTCGTATCGGTGACAAGCACATTCTGGAAAGATCGCAACGGAAGTATCGCCGGGGTCGAAGGACTGATTCGTGATATCACCGACCGCAAACAGGCCGAGGAAGAACGCTTACGCCTGGTGACGGCCATCGAGCAATCGGCCGAAGCAATGCTGATAACAGATACCAATTGGGTTATTCATTATGTCAACGCGGCTTTCGAGAGCATGAGCGGCTATAACCGAAGGGACGCCATCGGCCGGCATATGGGTTTTCTCAAGGGCGGGATACACAACGAAGAGTTCTATCGAAATATAAGGCAGACACTCTCAAACGGCGCAGTCTGGTCAGGACGTATCACGAACAGGAAAAAAGACGGCACTTTCTACGAAACCGAAGTCACCGGATCCCCGGTCCGCAACCAAGCCGGACAGATCATCAACTACGCGATCGTTCACCGGGACATCACCCGCCAGGTAACACTTGAAAACCATCTTCGCCAGGCTCAGAAAATGGAGGCCATTGGCACTCTGGCCGGAGGCATTGCTCACGATTTCAACAACATCCTTTCGGCCATCATGGGTTATGCGGAGTTCGCCGTCCTCAAACTGCCGGATCACAGCCCGGTCATTCGCGACCTCCAGCAGGTGCTCGATGCGGGCCGCCGCGCATCGGACCTGGTCAAGCAGATCCTGACTTTCAGCCGTCAGACCAAGCAGGGGAAAAAACCTGTGGAGGTCGCTTTGATCGTCAAAGAGGTGCTCAAACTGATGCGGTCTTCGCTGCCCGCAACAATCCAAATTCGGCAGGAACTGCCGGTTGCCCAGCAACCGGCCATTGTCCTGGCCGATCCCACGGAGATCCATCAGGTACTGATGAATCTGTGCACAAACTCGGCCCACGCGATGCGCACCAAAGGCGGAGTTTTGTTCGTGAAATTGTCCGATATCGTTGTCGATAATGTGTTTTTTTCCCAGCATCCCGACCTGAGAGCCGGGCCGTATGTGCGTATCACGGTGAGCGACACCGGGCACGGCATGGATGAGGCCGTCATTCAGAGAATTTTCGATCCGTACTTCACCACGAAGGGGCCCGGCGAGGGTACGGGACTCGGTCTTTCAGTCGTCCAGGGGATCGTCAAAAGCTGCAACGGGCTGATCACTGTCAACAGCACCCCGGAGAAGGGGACCGACTTCGATGTGTTTCTTCCCAAAATCGAAGACAATACCCAGGTTGAAGCACGAGCGGCATGCGTGCTTCCCACCGGAACCGAGCGAATACTTTTCGTTGACGATGAGGAAGCTCTTGCCCTGTTGGGACAGAAAATGCTGATTTCCCTCGGCTACAATGTCTCTATCAAAACGAATCCCCTGGAAGTCCTGGAGGCATTTCGATCAGATCCTTTCGGCTTGGATCTTTTGGTCACCGACATGACCATGCCGGACCTCAGGGGCGACGAACTTGCAAAAGAACTTCTGGCCGTCCGGCCGGATCTCCCG
>JBELAB010000176.1:0-6283 GCA_049509275.1 Syntrophobacteraceae bacterium
GTACACTCTCCGCGTTGATAGGCGTCCTGTACGCCAACATCGAGCACAACCTGAAGACGATGCTCGCGCACCACACTGTCGAACAAATGGGGATTGTCACCATCGGACTGGGGGCGGGTCTGGTTTTCGCAGCGACCGGTCATCCCGTGATTGCGACCATCGCTTTCATTACCGGCGTGTACCATATGACCAACCACTCTCTCTACAAGGCCCTTCTCTTTCTATCGGCGGCTTCGGTGGACACCATGGTCAGCGTGCGGGACATAGATCGGCTCGGGGGATTGATCAAGCGCATGCCATGGACGGCGTTCTTTTTCCTCATCGGCGCGATGTCGCTGGTGGCGTTGCCACCATTCAATGGCTTCGTCAGCGAGTGGCTCACTTACCAGACCTTGTTACGCAGTGCTGAACTTTCCTCGACGGCGACCAAGGTTGTATTCGCGCTGTGCGGCGCGACTCTGGCCCTCACCACGGCGCTGGCCATCAACTGTTTCGTGAAGGCTTTCGCGATGAGCTTCCTGGGAATTGGGCGGTCAAGCGAGGTGGTCAAGGCCCGGGAGGCGACCCGCTCAATGGTCGCGCCGATGGCGGCGCTGGCCGCTCTTTGCCTGCTGCTCGGCGTGCTGGCTACCTTCGTGATCCCTGTTTTGGATGAAGTTATCGCCCCGTTGACGGGCACGAAGGCCGTGGATGCCATCGTGCCGCCGTTCTTCGCCGGCAGCGCGGAGCATGCTCAACTGCCGAAGGCGTTTGCAGCGGAATTTCACGATCTGGGCGCACAAGTTGGGCAGGAGTTTTTGCCGGGACGTGGCTTGGTCGTGATGCACCGAGGCGGCGAGCATAACCCCGTGGTGTTTGCCATGTCCACATTTTACTCAGCCGTGATGCTGCTTCTCCTCCTTGCGGGAGTCTATTTCGTGGTAAAGCGCCTCACACGGGCAAGAACCGTGGTGAGGGCCCCGGCCTGGGACGGCGGGTTACGGCGGTTAATGCCGGAGATGACCTACACGGCGACGGGTTTTTCCAATCCCGTTCGGGTGATATTCGAGGCCGTCTTTCGACCTTCGACATTCGATGACCGCAAAGAAACGATTGCCGGACATTTCCGCATGGCGATCAAAAACGGCCGAAAGGAAGTCCATATTGTTGACAGGTCTGTCTTTCTGCCCATCGTCAAGGCCATTCAGTGGACGGCTTCGCTCCTTGGGCGCATGCATACCGGCAGCGTTAATGTCTATGCAGCCTACGTTCTGATCAGCCTGCTGATCGTCTTGATGATTCAAGGATTAATGCGGTGATGAAGTGAACAGCTTCCTGCGGCCGACCGGTAAAAATCGTCTTCAAGGGCGCGCTCGAAATAGGGTATGGCTTCCGGGCGTCTAAACTCCGCCAGCGCATCGATCAAGCCAAGCAGCATCCGTCGTTCGGATAGTTTTAGCAAAGACTGGTAAACGTCCTCGTCCGGCCAGACAGAAAGAAAACGAGCGGCTGCGCTCTCTACCGCCTCTTCGCCGAACCGGTCCTCGGGGTCGAGGATTTCTCTCATCGGGAGCAGGTATTCAAGCAGTGCGTCTTTGGCCCCCAGGTGCGCCAGCGCCTCCACGGCCCAAAACCGGGGCTGGAATATTTTGCGTGGGATGCCTTCAAAAAGAAACCGACGCAGGGGTTCGACGGCTGCCTGGCCGTACTCGACGAGCCGCTCGGCTGCTTGCTTTCCGGTGTTCAAAGACTCCAACTCACGGATCAGCCGGTCATTCTCATCAATGGAACTCATTGTGGTCTTCTCCGTATCGCTTTCTCCTCTTTTTGCAATTTCAACTCGAAAATGCCACTATTTTTTTGCTTTCATTTTTCCAGGCCAAGATTTTTCTTTCATTCACTCGAGGATGTGATAAAAAGTGCAACCATAGTTAACCTCATTGCCGCACGAGGTTAACCATAGGATACCCTACCCAGAAAGGTGAAATTGGATGCAGGACCTGGAATTGAAATCGATTCGGGAGGCGGCGGAAAACGATCGGCCGATATCCGGAGAGCTGGCGCTTTATGTTTTGGGCTCCCCTGCCGCCGATCTGCCCCAGATTTTCTCTGCCGCAAGTACGGTTCGCTACCGCTATTTCGGCAACTCCGTGCGCCTGTGTTCGATCTTGAGCGCGCAAAGCGGGGCCTGTTCCGAGGATTGCGCATTTTGCGCCCAGGCATCCTGCCATAATACCGAGATACAGACCAACCCGCTCTGCTCAAAAGAAGCAATGGCCGAGGCTTTCGATGCAGCCGCAGAGCTTCCCGTTACGCATTTTGGGGTGGTCACCAGCGGTTGCGCGCTTTCCGAAAAAGGAGTCGAGCGCGTGTGCAGCGCAGTGAGGCAGAACAAACATCCGCGCGTGAACTGGTGCGGCTCGCTCGGGTGCCTGGACTACGATCAACTGTGCGCCTTGAAGGCATCGGGGCTCAAGAGATTTCATCACAACATGGAGAGCGCGCAGAGCTTTTTCCCGCAAATCTGCACCACGCATAGCTGGGAGCAGCGCCTGGAAACGGTCAGGAACGCAAGGAAAGCCGGGTTGGAGGTCTGTTCCGGCGGAATTTTCGGTCTTGGCGAGTCGTTCGAGCAACGGGTCGAGTTTGCTTTGACCCTGGCGCACGAAGCCATTGATTCCATTCCTCTCAATTTCCTGATTCCCATCGCCGGGACAAGAATGGAGAAAATGGAAATCATGAAGCCCCTGGATATATTGCGCACCGTGAGCATGTTTCGCCTGACCAACCCCCGCGCCGAGGTGAAGGTTTGCGCCGGACGCGTGCACCTGGGCGACCTGCAGTCAATGATATTCCACGCCGGGGCCAATTCAATGATGATAGGCCAGCTTCTAACTGTTGCCGGCGGCGACGTGGACCGGGACCTTCAGATGCTCCGCGACCTTGAGGTCGAATATGCGTTTTGAGGCGTGGATCGATGAAGAGATTGCCCAATTGCGCGAAAAGGGCCTCGAGCGCCGTCTTTCGGTTTTCAGCGAGGCCGGCGGAAAGATAAAGATCGATGGCAGGACGTTCCTCAATTTTTCCTCAAACGATTACCTGGGGCTTGCACGCCACCCGGAAGCAATCTCCACAAGCCGTAAATACCTCGAATCGTATGGCTGCGGGGCGACCGCTTCCAGACTGATAACCGGCACCCTGGACCCACATGATGAACTGGAGCGGGTAATTGCCGCTTTGAAGGGATATCCGGCGGCCCTGGTCTTCGGCAGCGGATTTCTAGCCAATGCCGGTGTCATAACGTCGCTCGCCGGGCGCAGCGATCATATATTTTCCGACAAACTGGCCCACGCCAGCATCATCGACGGCATGGTGCTCAGCCGGGCCAACCTGAAGCGTTTCCACCACAACGATCCGGACCATCTCAGGGCACTTCTGAAACAGTGCCCCGCCGGCGGCCGCAAACTCGTTGTCACCGAGTCCGTTTTCAGCATGGACGGAGATATCGCCCCGCTTGCCGAGATAACTTCCACGGCCGCCGAATATGGCGCGATGGTAATGGTCGATGAGGCGCATGCGACAGGCGTATTCGGCCCGGGCGGCAGCGGTTTGATCAGAGAACACGGCCTGGAGGACAGCATCAGTGTGTCAATGGGTACGCTAAGCAAGGCCCTTGGCGGATACGGCGGGTTTATAGCATGCTCGTCCGCTTTGCGGGAACTGCTGGTCAATCGCGCGCGAGCGTTTATCTATACGACCGGACTTCCACCGGCAGTTGTGGGAAGCGCTCTGGGCGCGCTTGCCGTGATCGAAAAAACAGGCAATCCGGGCGCGGAGCTTCTAAGGCGGGCTGCAACTTTCAGGAAACTGCTGCAGGAAGCCGGCCTTAACACCCTGAATTCGGAAAGCCAGATCATTCCTGTGCTCATCGGCCAAAACGCCAAGACACTCGCAGTCGCACAACGACTCAAATCGAAAGGCATACTTGCCGTGGCCATTCGCCCTCCTACGGTGCCCGAAGGAACTGCCCGCCTGAGGCTTTCGGTCACGCTGGACCACAGCGATAATGACCTGGAGTGGGCCGCCGGAGAAATTACCGCCGAGGCAAAGCTTGTCAGACAGGATTAACAGTATTAACAGGAAAAAAATCCAAAGGGGACGGGATGCACGACGCGGCCCCTACAGAACAAATAATGGTTGTGCAATGAGGCGACATGTTGATCGCAGACACGGTACTTGTCGAGAATGAGGTTGTTTTTCAATGCTGTAAATCCTGTTAATCCTGTCGAAGTGGTTTTACCTCCGGGGATGGAAAATGAAAAAGCTTTCGGTCCTGCTCATTTCCGGCTGGGCGCATGGGACGCAAGCCATGCATCCGCTAGCCGAGGCTATGGCGGAGTCCTATTGTGTCACTTCTCTTTCGCTTGCCGACCCCGGCGTACCCGGGATCAAAGTCCGGAACAGGCGACGCGGCGGAATCCAAGGTAAAGGCGATGACCACCAGAGGGGCACGGGAGACGGGGCGGCTTCAATTTCCCCATATGCTCGCGCAATTGCCCTCCATCTAGATAAGTCAGCCGAGCCTGCCTGTATCGTTGGATGGTCAACCGGTGGTATCGCGGCGATCGAGGCGGCGGCCAACTATCCGGAAAAAGTCTGCGGCCTGGTGCTTTTGAGCGCAACGGCGCGGTTTTGCTCAGACACCGGATATAGCGCAGGGGTCGCCCCTGCCGTTTTGCGCGCAATGATCCAAGGGCTGAAAATAAGCCCCGAAGCCGTCATCGCCGATTTTTTCTTGCAGGCGCTTTATCCTCTGCGTATCCCGCCAGATGAACTGGCCCGGAGAACAAGAAACGCACTCAAACAGGGAACGAATTCCCTTATCGACGGGCTCGAGTACCTCGCGCGCGTGGACCTGCGCGACGCTCTGCCGGCAATAACCGTCCCCTGCCTCATAATCCACGGCAGACAGGACAGGATCGTGCCACGGGAGGCAGCCCAATTCCTGGTTTCAAAGCTCCCGGTCTCAGATGTCGAGTTAGTGCCCTCCGCTGGTCATTCCCTCATCGAGCAGCGCGGGAAGGAGCTTATCTATCGAATTCTACAGTTTCAGGAATTACTCACATGAACCAGACCGGTTACTCCTCTTCAATTTCCGCACGCTTCGCCGCCGCCGCGCAAACCTATCACGATGAATCCAACGTGCAGCGTACAGTTGCTGAAAAGCTCGCAGCTTCGATGCCTGCCCGGGAAGAAATCGACAGCATCCTCGAAGTTGGTTGCGGGACGGGGTCCCTGACTGAACTGCTAAGAAGACGTTTCCCGCACGCTCTGATTTATGCCCTAGATATAGCCCACCCGATGATAAATCTGGCCAGAGAGCGGATCGGTGAATGCGGCCGCATCCGCTGGCATGTGGCCGATGCCCGGCAGTTTTGCCCCGATAGGGATTTTAACTTGATTATCAGCAGTTCGGCCCTGCATTGGATGACCCCTTTATCTGAGACCGTCAAACGGCTCGGCGGCATGCTCGAACCCGGAGGAAGCCTTGTTTCGGCGCTGATGGTCAAGGGGACACTCGGGGAACTCCATGCCGCTCGAACGTGTCTGTTTCCCACCAAGACGGCCCCCGTATGCCTGCCGGGTGCGGAACAGGTCCTGGAGGCACTTGCGGCGGCAGAGCTCGAGGTCGAACACAGCCGCCAGGAAGTCCTCCGGGAACGCTATGACTCCGCGCACGGATTTCTTCGAAGCCTGAACAGGCAGGGCGTTACGGGGACAGCGGACAGCGGATGCAAGCTGCTCAACCGAACCGAATTGCGAAAGCTGATAGAATATTACGAGCAGAGATTTGCGGCCCCTGGCGGCGGGGTATTCGCAACCTACCGTGTTCTTTACTTAAGGGCGAGGAAGCAGAGATGATTCCACCAGGAAAAGGAGTCTTTATTACGGGTACCGACACGGACGCAGGCAAAACAATTGCGGCCGCCGCGGTACTAGTCTCGATGCGCGCCTCCGGGATCGACGCCGTTCCAATGAAACCGGTCCAAACAGGCGGTATTATGCACGGCGGGACCATGCAAAGCCCCGACCTCACATTTTGCCTCCGGATGGCTGAACTGCGGCCAGACCCGGAGGAATTGCAAGATATGGTCCCTTTCATTTACAAGCCGGCGTGTTCGCCTCATCTCGCGGCGGCCAAAACAGGCCGGGAAATTTCGCTTGACCGGATTCTTGAAGCCTTTCGCAGCCTGCTCCAAAGGCACGATCGAGTTGTTGTTGAAGGCGCGGGAGGAGTGCTGGC
>JBELAB010000177.1:0-7790 GCA_049509275.1 Syntrophobacteraceae bacterium
GCCCCGGATTTGATCCCTCCCAGGTAGTCGGCCCAGGTCTGCATCATCTTCTTCCGTTCCGGCATGAATTCGGCATGGTTGTATGCCGCACGCACGCTGTTTCTTTCGGCATGCGCAAGCTGGCGCTCTATGGCGCCCCGATTCCACCCCTTTGACCTTTCAGCCTGCTACTCTCGTATTTATTGCAACGACATTGCCGGAAACTTGTTGAATGGTGCCGCAATATTGCGCCCAATCAGCCATTAAACGAGCACGCTTCGCCAGCATGTCGCCGCGCTGATAAGCGGCTTCAGCCTTGTCTTTCAACTTGTGAGCCAGAGCGTGTTCGATCACTTCGCGTGGATACGCCGTTGTTTCGCCAGCCCAATCTCTGAAAGTTGAGCGAAAACCGTGTTGAGTAACGTCGCCGCGTTTTATATCCCGTAAAACTTTCGTAAGAGCCATGTCAGACAATTGCCCGCCTTTAATGGAAGGAAACAGGTAATCGCTCCCCTCCACGCGCCGAAGGGCTTCTAAAAGCTTTACAGAGGGCTCAGACAACGGCACGCGATGTTCCTTGCCCGCCTTCATGCGATTACCCGGAATCGTCCAGATACGGGCTTGCAAATCAATTTCCTGCCAAGTTGCGCCCCTCACTTCCCCGGATCGAGAAGCGGTCAGGATGGAAAATTCCAGGGCACGGGCCGAGAAACCGTTCCTATCCCGCAGTTCGGCCATGAATCCGGCAATTTCTTTATACGGAAGTGCAGCGTGATGTTTAACAGCTTGTACCTTGTTCCGGGCGGGCAGTTGCGTTTTAAGGCCGTTCCAGCGCGCCGGGTTATCGCCTTGACGATAGCCGCGAACCTTTGCCCATTCGAGAATTGCTTCCATCCGGCTTCTTAACCGGCTTGCCGTTTCGGTCTTTTCGTACCAGATCGGTTCCAGCACCTTCAATACCAAGCCCGTATCTATGGCAGCAACGGGCAGCGGTCCCAAATCAGGAAAAGCATAGGTTTCCAGCGTTGATGTCCACTGCTTCGCGTGCTTCTCATTCTTCCACCCTGTCCGGTGAGCTTCAATGTATGCTTTTGCACATTCGGCAAAGGTCTTCGTCTTGGCAGCTTCAAGCTTCCCGCGTGCTTGTTCGGCCCGCCGTTCTTCGATAGGATCGCGTCCGTCAGCTACAGACTTACGATACTGCAACGCCTTCGCACGCGCTTCGGCAAGTGAAATCGTGCGTAACGGCCCTAATCCCATTTCGCGGGGCTTGCCGTGCAGGGTGAAGCGAAATACCCACGATTTGCCGCCTAACTTGCTGATTTGCAACCATAAGCCGCCGCCGTCGCCGTAATAGCCCGGTTCCTTAGCCTTCTGCACGGCCACCGCCGAAAGTTTGTTGATTCCGCCTGACATGTGTCCCCTCCACGAAAAAGGATTGACGGACCAGGGAATAAACCCTAGTATTTAGGGCTTACCGAACGGGTATGGAGCACGCCGGAGAAGCCCTTAAGCTACCCATGTTTCTACCCACGGTATTAAAGCAGATTGTAATAGATATTGCAAGACAATAATGGACGATGAAAGGCGCAAAGCCTTATTTACTAGCGGTTTTGCAAGATGTCAGTGAACATTACTGGAAGGTAAAATGGCGGCTACTCCCTCCGCCAACGAAAATATTCAGGAGAGATGGCCGAGTCGGCTGAAGGCGCTCGCCTGCTAAGCGAGTGTAGGGTGTAAAGCTCTACCGAGGGTTCGAATCCCTCTCTCTCCGCCATCTCTGATGAGCGCGGCGGCCTCTGACCACCTGCCTCAAAGTTGACTTTGAGCCTTAATGAAAGCAGTGGGAAACTATATAAGTTGGTGCAGTTTCTCCACGAGGTCCGCGTACTGATCGCCGGTGAAGCAGAAGCGCAATTCACGGAATGGTTCACGCAGCGCTTTGACCTGTTCAACCAAATCAGCACCGTCAATTACTATTTCTTTCATCAGGAGTGCGAGGGCGCGAAAATCCTCTTCCCCCATCCCGAAACGTGTCATTTCCGCTGTCCCCAGACGAATACCCCTTGCGGCGGTGAACCCCTCATCCTCGGGAGTAGCCTGGTAGTTGCAAATGATGTTGTTGGCTTCCAGCCTGCGTGCAATCTCCGGGCCCCGGGCGTAGCCCACATTCACTATCACCTGATGGGTTTCGGTAAAGCTGATGCCCGGGTCGCCGGCCACATCGAAGCCGCAGTCCCTGAGGGCCAGGGCGAACGCTTTAGCGTTGGCGATTACTTTGCGCTGATATTCGTCTTTGAAGCAGTTCATTTCATAGGCGGCCATGAGAAGCCCCAGCATGGTTCCCAGATGATGGTTCGACACCGCCCCCGGGAAAGTGCGCCGGCGGATGGCCTCCCACAGCTCATATCGCTCCTCATACTCCTCGAAGCGGCTCGCTATTACGCCCCGCTGCGTGCCGAAAAACGTCTTGTGCGTCGATGCGGTAACCAGGTCGGCCCCTTCAGCAAAAGGTTGCTGAAAATGAGGACCTATAAGCCCGAGTACGTGGGCCGTATCATACATCACCACGGCATTGATGTGCGCACCGTCCAGATACCGGCGTATTTCGGCTACCGGCTCTTTATGAAGAACCATGCTTTTTCCAAAAATGATCAGTTCCGGCCGGCAGTCGCCGATCAGTTCAAGGGCTGCGGAGACATCGATTTTATAAGGGTTTTCAGCAAGCACCGGGAAATTCACTACGGCCGGACGCTCCGTGTGGGGGTCCCTGGCGACGAAGTCCCGAAGTGCGCCCATGGGCTGTGCGCTGAGATGGCCTCCCTTGCCGATGTGATTGTTCATTACCCGGCGAATACGTCGTGGTTCGCTCCGGCGGTCGGCACGGTTGATGTAGTCGACCATGGCGCTGAACACGGTTGCATTGGCCATTTGCCCGCTGATAACGCGGGTATCGACTTCAGCGCAACCGAGGAATTCGCGAAATTCTCTTTCAAGCAGCCATTCCACTTCGGCGATGAAATCAGTCCCCTGATAATAAAAGATCTCGGAATCGTAAAAAGCCTTCGACTCTTTATGCTCCGCGTACCGGAAGGCAGGATCCATTACCGATAACAGGCGCACCATCGGTGAGGCAGTCATCTCCGAGGGTATCAGATTGATGCACTCCTGCTGGCGCCACCGGGTATTTTCCACGCTCTTTTCAAGCAGGACGCTGGGAGCGTCAGCCGAGTTGCCCGCTTGCAGAATCGCAGCGGGCGAAGCGCTGGGAGCGTCATCCGAGATCGCCGCTGCGTTCCGCGGCGCCTTTAAATCGGCGGGACCGGCAGCTTCCTTAGGCGGAGGGCAGGAAAGGGCTGGGGCAGGCGCCTCGGGCTTTTTCGAGGGAAGCTCATGACCGTAGATAATAGGATGGGCATACGGGGGCGCATCGGACCGGAGATGGTACGGCACAACGACGGCGTCTACGAGCTTTCCCCGGATATCTATGCTGAGTCTGTCATCTTCTATGATGTCGCTGTCGATGTAGGCCAGGCAGATCGCGCGCAGCTTGTGCTCACTGGTTTGCCTGGAAAGAAGCCCTTTATCCTCGAACACCCAGCAAGGGGCCATCGTGCCACTCGATATGTAGCCGACGTGCTTGTCCGCCTTGAAGACCCTGGCCCCGGCCCTGGCAATTCCCCGGCCTGCCACCGCTACGCATTTAAACATGCGAGGCAGGTCGGCAATGGCGGAATAGTCGCGGGCGATAATTTTGGAGTATGCGGCAAATTGTTTCTCCAGGGCCGCCCGCCCGATAAATTCGCCTTTAAGCGGTGAAAAGCTGACGGCCAATTTGCCTATTGGCGCCGCAAAACAGGGGATTTCTTTACCATCCGGGTCGTATCCAAACTCATGGCCGTAGAGCGGAAGGGAGGACTCCAGGCGCAGCGTGTCGCGCGCCGCGAGGCCGGCCGGCCTGGCCCCTTTCTCTAAGAGCAGGTCCCAGAGCATTAGCGCGTTTGCACGGTCAACAAAAAGTTCAAACCCAAGAGGTTCGCCGGTGTAACCTGTACGGCTGACCATAACCCCGGCGCCCGCGATCTTGACAATGCCCACGGCATTGCGGTACGGCTCCGGAAGGGCGCTGGGAGCGCCAGCCGGTTTGCCCGCTTGCAAAATCGCCGCGGGCGAGGCGGTGGGAGCGTCAACGAGTGCCTCCAACAGGCCTCGGGATTTGGGCCCCTGTAATGCGAACATGGCGATGTCATAAGTGCGGTCAATCAGCTCGACGCCGCCGAAGGTCTCCAGATAAGGCCGCAGATGCTCCAAGTCTTTTTCCCGGTTGGCGGCATTGACGACCAGCAGATACTCTCCTTCAGCGAACCGATAGAGAAATGCGTCGTCCACGGCCGCTCCCGTTTCACTGGCGATGAGCGTGTATTGCGCTCCTGCCGGCGCCAGGTCGAGCGCTTCAGCGTTATTGGTCAGGACATGTTGGACGAACCGGAGCGCGTTGGCGCCGCGAATGATAAATCTACCCATGTGAGAGACGTCAAAAATCTCTGCGCCGCTGCGTGTGCTCAAATGTTCCTCCACAACCCCCGAGGGGTATAGAAGCGGCATGTCCCAACCGCCGAATTCCACCATCTGGGCGCCCAGGGCCTTATGCCTGTCGTATAGGACGGTTCTTTTGGGCTGGTCCATCTCCGCAATCCCTTTCGATTATGCGCGTCTTTTAAAGACCGGGTTGCAAACTGGTACCGAAGAGGTCCTTGGCGTGATAGGAACTTCGTACAAGCGGACCGCTCGCTACCCGCCAAAAGCCCATCGAGAGGGCAATTTCTTTCCAGTTGTCAAACTCTGCGGGACTAACAAAGCGTTCCACCGGAATGTGATCCGCCGAGGGCTGGAGGTATTGGCCCAGTGTGAGCAGGGCGCAACCCGCATCCAAAAGGTCCCGAAGAGTCTGGTGTATCTCTTCGGGCAGCTCACCCAGACCAAGCATCAGACCGGACTTGATTGCAAGAGAAGCATTGCTGTCTTTCGCCCGGCGCAGAAGTTGCGTAGAACGCTTATATGCAGCTTCCGGCCGGACCGGCGGGTACAGGCGCTCGACGGTTTCGATATTGTGGTTCAATACATCCGGGTGGGCTTCGACCACTGCAAGAAGCGGCTCCAGGTGCCCCTGAAAATCGGGGATCAACACTTCAACCTGCGCATCGGGAATTGTTTTGCGAATCGCTCTTATGGTTGCGGCAAAGATGGCGGCCCCACCATCCGGAAGATCGTCGCGGGTGACGGAAGTGACTACGACATAGCGCAATCCCAGACTCTGAGCAGCTTCGGCCACTCTGAAAGGCTCCTCGGGATCGGGCGGTCCCAAAGGCCCGTGCTCCACTGCACAAAAGCGGCAGTTCCGGGTGCATCGAGGCCCCATAATCAGGAAGGCTGCCGTCTGACTCGCAAAACATTCCCACTGGTTGGGGCACCTGGCTTCCTGACACACCGTATGGAGTGCGCTGTTGCTGATCAGCGACCTGACGAGTTCGTAATCCGGCCCTGCCGGAAGCTTTAGCTTCAGCCAATCGGGCTTGCGGATACGCGATTTTTTCTCTTCGTGCGGCACGATACCTTCCACTATTTTAGTCTAATCCTCAAATGGTCGAAAAACCAGTATCTTCTGCTCCATTTATCGGGGTCAGTGGCTTGCGACCTTTGAAGCGAGGTCCACGGCCAGCTTGCTGAGTGTACTCGCTTCTTCGAGCCCGTCGAGGAAGCGTTGAGGGATGCCCGAAAAACCGGTTTGGGCGCCGGCGAGGGCCCCGGTGAGGATGGCGCGCGCCTGATTTTGCCCGCCGCCGTTAACAGCATGGAGCACAGCCGATTCGAAATCGTTGTGGAACCGGGCAGCGAGATAGTAGGCGGCAGGAAGCTGGTGGTAAATGGCGCAGGGCATGCCGTAAACGATGGACACCTTCCACGCGGGCTCTATGTGGATTTGCGGATCCGCTGCAGCTTGGGCCATATAGGAGGGCGAAAGCAAGGCGTCCGGTGAGGCGAACCGGCCGGCGCGGGGTGGGTCCGGGTCCCCGGGACGTGGCGGCTGGAAATTGCCGATGGTCACGGCGTGAAAGGGCAATTCTCCGTTTTTTACCAATTCCATGAGTGCAGCCGACAGTTCCGGGTCGAGTGTATGCCCCTGAACCAGCAAACTCAACACCGCGCCGAAGGCGACAGTCATCGAGACCACGGTATCATCTGTCTGGGTAAGGATGGTATTGGCGGCTATGGCGGATGCCAGCTGAGCGGGTTGCAGCGCATAGCGAACGGCTATGGCAAGGGTGCGTTCGATTGCCTCGGTGGTATCCGCGTGGCCTCCGGTTTGCCCCCAGGGCAGGTTCTGCTGCACGCGGCGCCTCCATGCCTCCCGGATTGACTGGCTGGTGTATCTCCCCGGTCCGCTCACCGGTGTTCCGTCGAGAAGCGGAAAGAGATCTTCATCCATCCGGCGGCAAAAATCCTCCGCATCGTAACCCCCGCAATCAACGAGGGAGCGAAGCATGAGCGTGAGAATAAAACCTGCCTGGGAAAGTTGACCTGCTTTGAGTCCATCGTGGTATCGGCCGGGTTTGGGATCGGTATAGTCGTCGATCCAATCGCCGTAGTCGCGGCGAAGTTCAGCGAGATTGTAATACCAGTGAGGACCCAAGGCCAGGGCATCGCCTATGAAGGCCCCCATGATGGCCCCGGAGGCGCGATCTTCGATGATCTTGTTTGACATTTTATACTCCTACGCAATTTCAATCATGCCCGTGTCACTGACAGCCCCGGCACGGCCGATGACGGCTGCACAGGGGACGCCGTGAGCTCTCAGGTCGCCGGTAAGGTCCCGGGCGTTCTGTTCCGGAAGACAGATGAGAAGCCCGCCGGATGTTTGCGCGTCTGCAAGGATATCGAGAAGCATTGGGTCGATGCTCCTCACCTGGCGGACCCGGCCGGTGCAGAAGTTCCGGTTGGCAAAGCTGCCGGCAGGCAACAGGCCCATCCGGACCGAATCCAAGACTTCAGGCAACAGCGGGACTCTCTCGGCATAGAGGATAATCACCACTTTGCTGGCCGTTGCAATCTCCAGTGCATGGCCCAGGAGCCCGAATCCCGTAATATCGGTGCAGCAACTCACCGGATAGGAGCCCATGACTTCGGCCGCCTTCTTGTTGAGCATCGCCATGACCTCTACCGCTCGCCGTTGGACCTCATCCGAAACCAGCCCAGCCTTTATGGCCGTAGCCAGGATGCCGGTGCCGAGGGGCTTTGTGAGTATGAATGCATCGCCCGGCCTGGCGCCTGCGTTGGTGAGCACCCTGTCGGGATGCACCACCCCCGTTACTGAAAGCCCATACTTGATCTCGGGGTCTTCAACGCTGTGTCCCCCGACAAGCGCAGCCCCCGCCTCATGAACTTTTTCCAAACCGCCACGAAGTATCTCCCTCAAGACCTCCTTATCCATCTCTTTCACTGGAAAGCATACGATATTCATGGCCGTGAGGGGCCGGCCACCCATAGCGTAAACGTCACTCAGGGCATTTGCCGCTGCAATGCGCCCAAAATCGTATGGGTCGTTTACGACGGGAGTAATAAAATCTACCGTTTGAACGAGTGCGACTTCATCGGAGAGACGATAAACACCTGCATCATCGGATGTTTCTCTTCCCACAAGAAGATTAGGGTCTTCTTCAAGAGGCAAAGCCTCCAAAATTTCAGCCAGGTCCCCCGGACCGATTTTCGCTGCTCAGCCTGCCGCACGAACCGTTTTCGCCAGTTCCACACGA
>JBELAB010000178.1:0-6254 GCA_049509275.1 Syntrophobacteraceae bacterium
GAGTAGTGGAGCAATACTTTGTGGGTCTGGTTCTGAGAGATCTGTGACCGCGCGCTTTTAAAAAATAGCATGCCTTGAACAGTGCGGGGTTCGTAATTCTAATACGACACAGTCTCTTCGCTCCACCCATCCTACGAGTCTACGGATCTTCTCATGGTTTAGGGGGGTCCCCGAGGGACAGGAGAGACTGCGGTAAATCTTAGCGTTTTTCCGGTGAACGCATACCTTTCACCTCGAATCTGCCCATCTGCGTATTATCCCGACGACCTTCTCAAATGAATGCTCTTTTGCCAGGTACCAAAAATCAGGATAGGTACTCCCGTAATCAAATGAGTCACTCATTCCAACGGTAAAACAAACGGTCTTCCTGTCAGTATCGAGATAGAGATCACCTTTCACACAACCCTTGGCCTGTGCAATGGCTTTCCGAATTGAGGATTTTGAAATCATAACTTTTCCTTTAGGATTGTCGTCAACCACGATGCAATTGGCTGTGGAAAAAACGGGGGCGTATTTGACCAAGTGGAGAGCCTGATGGAAGCAGTGAGAAAGTTGGTTAGATTGCCCTGCCTCAAAAGAAGCTTAGTGTTGATATATTTTCACCAGGCGAAAAGGATGTGCGATTTTCGCACGCCTCATGGTCACGCACCGGCCGGCAAAAGGATACGATTAAAGCTCCACCCGACTATGATATAGAATCTCGTTTTCCCGGCGATTACACCGACATAAAAAAGCCGGAGCTTTTAATGGCTCCGGCTGACTTTCGCTTTTTTAATGTTTTTTGCAAAGCCCGATTAGAGCTTTCTTACACTTGCGGCACTTGGCCCTTTACTCCCTTGTTCTTCCGCGAAACTGACCCGATCACCCTCGGCCAAAGACTTAAAGCCTTCGCCTTCTATGGATGAGTGATGAACGAATACATCATGTCCATTGTCAGCTTCGATAAAACCATAACCTTTTTGATCATTAAACCATTTTACTCGACCTTCTACCATTTGCTGATCCTTCTTTAACTTTTGTGTTATTTTCACTGCTCTTTTGGCGCGGTACTCGGAGTTACCCCGAAACCGAACCAATAATACTGGTGAAGATCGATTTCCTGCAACTCACAATAACCTACTCCATTGGCACGTTATTATTATAACCGGTGTTTTCAGAAAAGCAACATATTTGTAGAAATGATGTAATCGCCGCTCTTTTTTGCCGTTGATCTCTCCTTATCCTGAGTGGGTTCAAGCTCAAGATGGTTTATGGACAACTCCCCTTCAATGAAGGGTGAGACGAACGTGCAATTGAGTGAGCACTTACGGATATAATCGTTAATCCGGTCACCGGCCCCGATTTATTCTCGTTGGCCGTGGATTATTGCACTGATTTCGGCGCCTTCAATTCAGGTGGTAGAGCCTCTTCCCATCGTTTACGGTTATGGCCGTAACCAGTCCTTCTTTTTCCAGCATTTCCAGGCAGCCGCGCACTTCGGAAATACCCATCAGAAGCTTACCGCCGTCCGAGCCGCAGAGAAACACGGATTTGGTGACTTCAAACTGGCTCATGCCGCCTGTCTCCGGTTGTCCACCCTTCTTGCCGTTCAATATCTGGAGGATTCTGCGCCGCCGTCTCGCCCGCTCATGCTTTACCCGTTCGATCAGCTCCCGGTGGCCTGAAAAGGGCGCTCCGTGGCCGGGCAGGACCGTCCGAACGGGCAGTTCAGCCATCACCTCTAGCGACCTCTCGTATTGCTCGAGTCCGCAATAGCGGGGGAGATCTCCATGATTTTTGAGATCCAGGGTGATGTATGGAATGACGCCCTTGATGAGACAATCCCCGGAAAAAAGGACGCCGTTTGTTTCGTCGAGCAGGCAAATGGAACCGGGAGTGTGCCCGGGCATATGAAGGACTGCAAGATTGAAGAGATCAAACGAGAATAGCTCGCCGCCGTTTAACAATTCCACGTCCGATAACGGGCTCAAATGCTTCCGTAATCGACCCAAAATCGCCGAGGTGCTCTTGTGGGCGATTTCCCCCGGAACACCGGCTTCTTCAAAAAAACCGCGGAAAAGCACCTCATTTTCTCTGCTTACTTCCTCCGATCCTGAAAGCGTCCTGCGTTTATCCCGGTAATGAACAAACACGGGGGCCCTGCATATGGCCGCTACCGCTCCAGCCAATCCCGCATGATCCGAATGGCCGTGAGTCAGAATGATTCTTCGAATATCCGAGACCCCGGCGCCCAACTTTCTCAACCCGTCCTGCAGACTTTGAAGTGCGTCGGGAGTATTGATCCCCGTATCGATCAGGGTGGGGGTCGAATCGGGGATGTAGTAGCAGTTCATGCTTCCCGGTTCGAATGGCAGCGGTATTTCGATTCTTTCGATTTGCACCATTTTTTCTCTATTTGGGAATTATATAGTTCACCACCAATTATAACAGGTCCATCCGGCAAACGAACACCTCCAAAGTTTTTCACGCGAAGCTGCGAAGAAAGAGAAGGATGAGAAGCGTTTTTTACGGCTTCCAATTGGGTTCGAGATCAAACGAACTGTCCTCCTGCATACCCGGACGCCCATGCCCAATGAAGGTTGTATCCGCCGAGATGCCCCGTCACATCGATGACTTCTCCCAGAAAATAGAGGCCTGGCAACTTCCTGGATTCCATACTCCTGGATGAGAGTTCGTCTGTATCGACGCCGCCCAGGGTCACTTCGGCCTTGTTGAATCCCTCTGTACGGTCTGCGCGTAGCGGCCATCCGTGCAGGCTGCGGGCGATGGAATCGAGTTCATGCTGTGAATACTGGTTGATTGGCCTTGATACACTGTAGAGATCGCACCAGAGCCTCACGAATCTCTTCGGCAGATACTGATCGAGGATGGTGGCCAGAAGTGTTTTGGAATGGCGCTTTTCTAAAAAGACATCGAAAATGTCCAGTGCGGGCAGGAGATCGACTGTCAGGCTGCTCTCTCGATCCCAGTAGGAGGATATCTGAAGGATTACGGGGCCGCTTATTCCGTTGTGAGTAAACAGCAGGTTGCCTCGGAACTTTGCCCCTCCGTGGCTTACCGTGGAATCGATGGAAATTCCCGCCAAGCCCCCGTATATCTCCGCGTCCTCGGGGCTGAACCTCAAAGGGGTGAGAGCCGGGTTCAATTTGGTGACTTTCAGCCCGAACTGTTTTGCGACTGTGTATCCGAAATTGCTGGCCCCCAAATTGGGATAAGACAAGCCTCCAGTCGCGATAACGAGCGACTCGGAATCGCAAATACCCTTGTCCGTTGCGACCCGAAAACCTTCAGTCTTGCTTATTTCCGATATCTTGCAGTTCAACTGGAGCCGCACCGCAGCCCTATCGCACTCGGACCTTAGCATATCGGCTATTTCACTGGACTTTTCATTGCAGAAAAGCTGGCCTTCTTCCCGCTCATGGTACCTGATCCCATGACTTTCCACGATGGATAGAAAATGCGATGGAGTAAATCGCGAGAGGGCGGAAGTGGCGAAGCGCGGATTTTGCGAAATGTAATTTTCCCGTCCCATAATCCTGTTCGAGAAGTTGCACCGTCCTCCCCCGGAAACGAGTATCTTGCTTGCCGCCTTTTCGCAATGATCGAGGACCAGGACCGACCGCCCCCTTTTCCCCGCCTCAATTGCGCACATCAGGCCCGATGCGCCTGCACCGATTATTACCACGTCAGTTTTCATTTATAGTATTTGAATGAACGCGCCGGATTTCCACCAACATTTAAATATTCAACCGGGTCTTCGCCAAATCAGGAAACCATTTCGGTACACTTGATGAATTCGATGAAAAGGGATATCCATTGTCTCACGGATCTCGTCCTCCAGTTGAAAAGAAAACCGGTTTCCTTCCTCGAAATGCATTTTCCCGAGCGGGATTCGAACGATTCTTTGCGCTACATGATCGAGATAACCGATTTCAAAGGTCCCCGCCCCGAATTCCCTATCCCATCGGATTCTGTTCAGAAGTTCCTGAATCGGGGTCACCGGATTTCCTCTTAAAGAAGAGCGGTGCTTGTGATCATATCCGCCTCCCTGCGGCGATTTCAAAAAGAAATGCGAACAGAGCCATACTAATCATATTGGCTTTTAATCTCCCTTGCTATGATCTTGCGGAGATAGTCCCGATCTATTTCTGCTTTTTTCAAGACATGTCCTTTTTTGTCTCTGATCTTAGCGGTTAATGCTTTCAGGTCTGGTTGTTCGGTAAGAAGCCGATCAAGGAGTTCTTCAATATTAGTGAGGTTCTTGGGTTTCCATTCTTTATGAACCGCTACCCGAAACTTCTGCAATAGCTTTTCATGGTGGTTCTTTGTATCTTCGACACTTTTTGCGGTCATGCCATTCCTTCCCGCTTTGAAAAATAGACTTGTTCGCTTCAGATTGTGGTAGCATTCCGCCAGTTTCAATTCAGATTTAAGTTACTGAGACATCGTATCGTTGCCTTCGCCCATGAGCAATGCCACTGGAAAACTAAGTAATATATCTCCGACAGAGAGTGCCTCGCCCGCAGAAAGTACCTCGCCCGTGATAACATTGCGCCAGGCGGCAGGCGCCCCGTCAGGCATTATCACCTCTGTGTCCTGCCATACTTGTCTCCCCAGAGGGAAATCTCTCTCGTTAACCAGATGGCTGAGAAACCTGGGAGCAACGACCAGCGCCCATTGTTGCTCATGCCTCCATGCAAAGGCGACGACATGGTTCCTGAATCTTCCCGCCGGCTCAAGGGGAAGATAAGCCCCGGAGCGGAAGATCTCTCGATTTGTTTTTTTTGCTTTGAGCGCCCGGTAAATGAGAAAGAGCTTAATCTTTCCATCCTCTCTGGTCGTAAGGAGATCCTGGACCAGCCGGCCAATATCAGCATCATCCTGTTCACGGATGCCGGCCAGCATGGCGCGCCTTTTTTCGAAATCCACCGGACGTCGATTGTCTGGATCCACCAGGCTCAGGTCCCATAGTTCAGATCCCTGGTAGAAATCAGGCACACCGGGTGAGGTAATCTTGATCAGTGTCTGAGAGAGGGAGTTGAGTATCCCGTAATGAGAAACTCTCTTGCAAAACGGGATAAGGTCTTTCAGAAATTCGTTGGCTTTCGAGCGGGCCAGGATTTTCTGAGCGAATGAGACGTAAGCGTTTTCATACTCCGTGTCGGGTTTCAACCACGCGGTGTGGACTTTGGCTTCCCGGACAGCTTTGACAATATACGCCTTAATTCTTTGAACGAAGTCGGGATAATCGGACTGTAAAAAGGGAAATGCTCCGATGAGTGTCTGGTACAAAAAATACTCGTCATTCCTATCCGGGACGGCCAAGCCATGGACGCGCTTCTTTTTGCCCTTGTTTATCCTGATCCATGTCCGGAGTCTTTTTCGCCACTCGTCAGGCATCTCGGACAATACATTTATCCTGGCGCGCGCGTCTTCGCCTCTTTTGGTATCGTGAGTCGAGGTTGCATTTAAGGAATCCGGCCACAACTTTCTTTTTTTCGAGTTGAAGTTGTGGAATTCTTCGAGCGAGCAGCCGAAGTGACCCGGCCGTCCGCCCACCTCATTGAGTGACAAGAGCCGGTTGTACACATAATGGGTGGTATCTTCGACTCCCTTGGCCATTACCGGCCCGGTAAGTTGCTGAAACCTCATGACAAAATGGAGCCAGTCCAGCTTCTCTTCCTCAGAAACGTAGTCAGGAAAGTCCAGGAGAAGGAATCTTCGTACGAACGTAAATCCATGTAATAGGGCGGGGAAATTGGTTCTGGCCTGGTCCACCGCTGCCAAAATGGTTTTCCTGTCTTCTTCCGAGACCACAGCCTGGCTGATGTAGGTCCTGTATACGGGAAATACCGCCAGGACTTCGGTCAAGGCTCTTCGCAGCGCAGTGAGAGTTATGTCGCTTCCATGGCGGTCCCGGCTGGAGATATTCTTCAGGAGCTGGGCGAGGTTGTGGACGTCGCTCGCCATATCTTCCTGGATCATCAGTTTTTTGTTGTCGCGCACGACATCTTCATAAGAATTCTTTAAGCCGGTTACGCTGGAATAAATTTTGCCGAACGCGCGCTCATTTTCCTTTTGGCAAAACAACTCATTGACATAATTTGTAAAATCGTAACCAGTGGTCCCCTGGACCGGCCAGGAAGGCGGCAGCTCTTCGTTAAGATCGAGTATTTTTTCAACGACCATATAGGTTGCCGGCGCCCGGCCTCTCACTTTTTGAAGATAGCTTGCCGGATCGTATAGCCCATCGA
>JBELAB010000179.1:0-6211 GCA_049509275.1 Syntrophobacteraceae bacterium
GGAGATGAGGTCATCAGCATTTCCAGGCTTATTCCCGATGCGAAGGCCCTGATCGTTGCCACCCCCCAGGAAGTGGCGCTTGCCGACGTGAGAAAATCCATAAACTTTTGCCGCAAGGTGGAGATGGAGATTCTGGGGCTTGTCGAGAACATGTCCGGACTTTTCTGCCCGCATTGCAACCTGTTTATTCCCATTTTTCAGACGGGCGGCGGCCGCAGGACTTCCGATGCGATGAAAGTGGATTTTCTTGGGCAATTGCCCTTCGACCCCAAAGTGGTCGAAGGTGGAGACAGCGGCAAGCCGGTGCTCAATGGGGGCGAAGATACGCCCTTTGTCAGGGCGGTCTGGGAATTCGTCGAAGCGGTCCTGAAAAATTTGGGTGAGCGGTGAATGGGTGACCGGGGAGCATCGCGATAATAAACATCATTTTACTTCAGGACAAGTTTTCCGCTCCGGCCCGCGTTGGACCGCGTTTTTCATTAAACCCCACGCCCCGCGTGGTGGGGGGCCTGTTTACCGATACGCCGATTCACCTGTGTGGAGGACGTCGCAATGTTTAAGATTCCCCTGGATCAGGCTGCTTTGAGCGAGCAGCAGAAAAGAACTTTGAGTGAGATGTGGCTGCGCTGCATGCGCCGCATAATCGTGAGCACCACTCTTGCCGGGAGCGGCCATCCCGGGGGTTCAATGTCCTCGCTTCACCTTCTTCTGATGCTCTACAGCACCATCTCGCACGATCCCTGCGACCCTTGCTGGCAGGAGCGTGACCGGCTGATCGTGAGCATGGGTCACATCAGTCCGGGTGTTTACAGCGTGCTGAGCGAGTTCGGCTATCTCAACGAAGACGATTTCTGTATGGAGTACCGGCGCGCAGGGTCGGCTTTTACCGGGCATGTCGAATCCTGTGTTCCGGGTATCGAATGGAATACCGGGGTCCTGGGACAGGGCCTTTCAGCCGGGACCGGAATGGCGCTGGGGTTGAAACTCCAGGGGAAGAAAAACAGGGTCTTTGTGCTCATGGGGGACGGCGAACAGCAGAAAGGACAAATCTCGGAAGCGCGCCGGTTTGCCGTAAAATTTGGCCTCAACAACATCGGGGTCCTCATAGACCGCAACTACCTCCAGATCTGTGGAAGCACAAACTCGGTGATGCCCCAGGAAATAAGGGCCGACTATGCGGCGGCTCACTGGAACGTGGTCTATATCGAAGACGGCCATGATTTCGAGCAGATTTTTCAAGCGCTTCGAACCGTTTACCGCTGCGAGGCCGGGGACCCGCGCTTTCCCTCGGCGATCATCGCCCGCACCATAATGGGTAAGGGCGTAGCGTTCATGGAAAACAAGGCAAAGTACCACGGCTCCGTCCTGAATGAATCAGAGGCCGCAAAAGCCCTCGAGGAGCTTGGACTCGACAGCCCCATAGCTGAACTCAAGGAAAAGCGGCACGCCTGCCTCGTGTTTCGGAAACATTTCTCGATGCAGCCCGTTTATCCCCGCATCGACACCGGCGCCCCCAGGACTTACGGGCCCGGAGTTATCACCGATAACAGGTCTGCTTATGGGTCCGCCCTCGAGGACCTGGCCACGCTCAACAACTCCGGGACAGTCCCCAGGGTTATCGGCTTTAGCTGCGACCTGGAAGGCTCGGTGAAAATGCAGGGGTTTCACGGGGTTTCGGGCAACGCCTTCTTTGAATCCGGCATCCAGGAACATCACACCGCAACCGCATCGGGAGCAATCAGCCGGGAGGGCTTTGCCGCTTTCTTCAGTACTTTCGGGATTTTCGGGGTCACGGAAGTCTTCAACCAGATGAGGTTGAACGACATCAACACTTCAAACCTCAAGCTGGTATGCACCCACCTTGGACTGGACGTCGGAGAGGACGGCCAGACACACCAGTGCATCGACTATATCGGATTGCTCCAGAACCTGTTCGGCTTTTCCATATTCATGCCGGCCGATCCGAACCAGACCGACAGGATCGTCCGGTATGTGGCCGAGCGGCCCGGCAACTTCTTTGTAGGCATGGGCCGATCAAAACTCCCCACAATCCTTGACGAATCCGGCCGGCCTGCGTTCGGCGGCGATTACCGGTTTTCACCCGCCAGGGCCGACTGGCTCAGCCATGGTGACCAGGCGGCCATACTCGCCTATGGTCCTACGATTCACGAAGCGGTGCAGGCAGGCGAAGAGCTGGCCAAAAATCACGGTATCCGCGCGGCCGTGCTAAATTTCGCCTCTATCAAGCCGCTGGACATCGACGCAATCTTCCAGGCAGCCAAAACGGGCCTCATTGTGACTGCCGAGGACCATCATATCGATACCGGTCTTGGATCCCTGGTCGCCGTAATTCTGGCCGAAAATTCTCTTCCGTGCAGGCTGGTGCGGCTTGGGGTAAAAAAATACGGCTTTTCCGGAAAACCCGAAGAACTCTACAGCTCAGAGGGGATCAACCGGGAAGGGATTGTGAAAGCTGTTTTGCACGGGCGCGTGAGGAAGTAGACGCGGGGACGCGGAGACACGGAGAAGGGGGGACGCGGAGAAGGGGGGACGCGGGGATGCGGGGAAGGGGAGACACGGTGGCTTAAGGGCATTAGCGGATACACCACTGATCGGGACGGGAGAGCATTTGGATTAACTTGCCTTGTATGGATTCGTATTGTTTATCCAGCTTATCGGCATCATTGGGGTCGAGGTAGCCGCTTTTGACCGAAAACTCGATCCATACCTGCGTCTCTGCGGCTTCGGCTTCCGCATCACTTAATTTGCTGACAAAAGCATTCGGGTATCGCCTCTTGCGCCACGCTTCAGCAATATTGGCACAAACCGAGCGAGAGGAGCGCCGCACCTGGTCGGTCAACGAATACCTCTCTTCCAAAGGAAATGCTTTACTCAATTCGAATAATATCATGGATGTCTTCATCGCCAATTGGTAGACGTCCAGCTCTCGAAAGTGTCGAATGCTACCCTTCTCCCCCTCTTCCGCGGAGAGATCGCCTGCATTTGATCTATGTGTCTCCCCTTCTCCGCGTCCCCGCGTCCCCGCGTCCCCGCGTCTCCGCGTCTCCGTGTCGGTCTTTTTATCTCCGCGTCTGCCCTTCTCCCCCTTACGGCGTGCTTTCTAACCAAAGATTCTCAAGATCGATTTCTATCTCCTGAAATGGCTCTGCCCGTATTTTCTCGTTTTTCGCAAAAGCGTCCAGCAGAACCCATCGGCCCGACTCCAGTTTGAAGACCTCCAGGGTCTTCAGGGCCGGGTCGATAAGCCAGGTGTAGGGTACCATGTACCGTGCAAAAAGGCGCATTTTAAGAATTCTGTCGTTCTGAGCGGTGTTAGGGGAGAGAATCTTACAGATCCAGTCCGGGGATACCATAAAGCTATGCTCTTCGGGAAGTGTGGTCAGTCTTTCTTTTCTCCATCCGGCCAAGTCGGGAACGACAATATCTTTGTCCCCGAAATGGATCTCCGGTTCAAAATATATTATCCATCCGCCCGGTCCACCTCCTTCTCCAAATTGGTACGGCGCACTTACCCTGCTCCCTAATGCTGAAGCGGCGTGAACGTGCCGTCTGGCAGGCCGGGGGGTGACGATGAGTTCACCGTCAATGATCTCTCCGGTCATATTTTCCGGAATGCTGTAGAGATCGTCGTAGGTTGCGTTCTTTTTTGCCGCCTCCGGCATTGTTTTTCTCCTTCCACTGAGAATTTTACTAAAGGTCCTTCAAAAAAGCCAAATCAAATCCGGGCTGACCATGTTCTTGAAGGCAAGTCATCGATATTATATGGTCTGCTTTAGCGTTTTGGACCCAAACTGATAATCTGTGGGTGTCAAGGGTCCCACTGTTCACTGCCCTCTGCATTTTGCCGCTTCCGGTTGCCGTTTTGCAGGGCCAAATCTCTGTGCGGTACAAATATCGTCGTATTAAGCGGTATAGAGCCGGCAGCGATCACTTGTCTTCCGTTTGAAACGGCGTACCCATTTTATAGCTTGAGTCAACGCTCATGTTTGTATATACTTTGGAATGTTTTCAATACTGCAATGGGAGGATAGTATGCCGCTCAGTATCAGAAATCCACGAGCCGAAAAGCTTGCTCGCCAGGTTGCGTCCGAGAGTGGAGAGAGCCTTACGCAGGCGATCATCCATGCACTGGAGGAGCGGCTCGAACGTCTCAAAGGACGCGGCACGGCCCCAGACGTGGCTGAAGAGATAATGAAGATATCCCTTCGCTGCAGGGCGCTGCCGGAAATGGATCAGCGCAGTGCAGACGAGATTCTCGACTATGATGAGAGGGGGCTCCCACAATAATGGTCATTGACACCTCTGCCTTGATCGCAATCCTTTTGGGGGAACCGGAAGCGGAACTATTCGCTTTGGCAATAGCAGGCGATCCCATAAGATTCATCAGTGCGTTTACGGCCTTGGAGACCGGGATTGTCGTAGAGGCAAAGAAGGGCGATTCCGGTGGACGTGAGCTGGACTTTCTCTTTCACCGGGCAAGGATCGAAATCGTACCTGTGACTGCCGGACAATTCGAGATTGCACGGTCTGCCTGGAGAAAGTACGGTAAGGGACGACACCTTGCAGGACTCAATATAGGCGACTGCTGTTCCTATGCTCTTGCAAAATGCACGGACGAACCGCTCCTTTTCAAAGGCGATGATTTCCCCCACACGGATATCGAAGCCGCATTCCGGATCTCCTGATCAAGAAGTGGCCAAACCTGCATTTTCACAATCCCGAACTCCCCGTCAATGTGTTGAGCAAATTAGGTGATAAGGGATTGTGAAAGCTGTTTTGCAAGCGAGCACAAATCGGCTTCCAAAGAAATGAGCGCATGTTCCATGAAGTAGTCGCTGAACGGATTTCGATCTTCCGGCAAAGCGTGTGAGAACAAAGCCGGCAGGACGGGCCGCACAGGAGTCACGAGCGCTCCCAGCGCGCGGGTTGGCGGCAGCGACAGCAGAAGGTCCCTTTTGCCGCCCAACATCCTGCTTGCAAACAGCCGGAGAAGAAAATTCTGGGACAGGCAGCATTTGACAATCCGTCTCTCGGAAACCCCGGCGCTCAGTCCGGCAAATTCCAGGAACCGGCGATAACTGGATGCGACCTCGAGAAGCCGGCCCCTGTCTTTTTTGAAGTCCTTCAGAAATTCATCGTATCTTTGCGGCGCGCGCGATCTGGCCAGCCAGAGGGCTTCAAGCTCGGATTCGAGCAACCGGTGGCACTCGATCCGGGAGAGCCTTTTTACCCCAATGTAATCCCGCACAAGGCGCGAGCCGCTCAACTCGTTTATTACCGGATGCCAGAGCGCATCGGTCAGAAAATGGCAGGCAAAGCCAAGTCCCCATAGGACTGTGCTTGCTTGGACGGATTTAATCGGCGAACAGGTTTGGGCAATCCAGCCGGAAATGATGGAAATTCCTTCCCGGACCATCAGATGATGCAGCGCGTTGCCCAGAGAGGACGAGGAAAAGGAAGGCAGATCGTAGAAAAAAATGTCGGGAGAAATGGCCCCGATAGAAAACGCCGGGGTTCGCTCGTGGGTGGATGGGCTGTGGATTTCATTTGACGGCAGGCTGCCGGCGCATCTGTTCAGAAGCTCATCGGCCAGGTAGAGATGGAAACGTTCTTTGGGCATAGTTGCAATGCCTGTGCGGGATCAAAGGACCCACGGCGACGCGGAGACGCGGAGACGCGGGGATGCGGGGACGCGGGGACGCGGCGAATGGGAGACACGGTGACTTAAGGGCATTAGCGGATACACCACTGATCGGGATGGGTGAGCATTTGGATTAACTTGCCTTGTATGGATTCGTATTGTTTATCCAGCTTATCGGCATCATTGGGGTCGAGATAGCCACTTTTGACCGAGAACTCTATCCATTCTTCCAGGGGAAATGCTTTACTCAATTCGAATAATATCATGGATGCCTTCATCGCCAATTGGTATACGTCCAACTCTCGAAAGTGTCGAATGCTACCCATCTCCTCCTTTTCCGCATTAAGTGGACGCAGAGAGATCGTCTGCATTTGATCCCCCCGTCTCCGTGTCCCCGCGTCACCGTGTCCCCGCGTCGCTCTTTTATCCCCCCGTCCCCGCCTCTCTACGTCCCCGCGTCATCTTCCATGTCGCAGAAAGTTTTTATAGCTTCGGGAATCAGCTTTCGAATGAATGAATGCCGGTCACCTTCAAATTCGGCTGCATACT
>JBELAB010000018.1:0-15212 GCA_049509275.1 Syntrophobacteraceae bacterium
GTCGTGATAGGGGAACGCTGAATCCTGGATCTCAATGGCCTCCAGCCAGGGGTTTTCTCTGGGAGGTTGATAAAAATGCCCATGGATACAAACAAATCGGTCCATCAGTTAATCCTCCGGTTGAAGACTTACAATGAGGAAGGTATTTTGAGTCAAAGTCACCGAGATTTCTCCGTCTGAATGAAGCACTGTAGGCAGGTTGCTGCCTGGACCGTTCCATCGTTCATCTCCCGACGCCAAGCGTTTCAGCCAGCGTCCGTAAGGCAAGGGGACGTTGACAGACGCAGTTGTGTCACCAAAATGAAAGATGGCGGCAACCTGCTTCTTGCGGCCCCAGCGCCGAACGACCAGTGTACTCTCCCTCTCCAGGCAAACAACTTCCATACGATCCTTGCTTAATCCCGCAAAAGCTCGAATTTCGCTTCGGAGCTTTGTCAGTTCTTTGTACAATTCATACAGGGTGCGATGCTTCCCATGATGCCGCAGGCTGTGATCCAGCTTTGCGCTCTGCCGGGTCGCTTCTTCCTGAGGGTCAGGCGGCTCATCCGGCCCCTGCAAATATGCAAACTCTTCTCGACGCCCGCGGCGTACAGCCTCTCTCAGGTCCGGGTCCGAATGGCTGACGAAATAGGGAAACGGCGCTGTTTCCCCGTATTCTTCGCCCATGAAGATCAGGGGTATGAAAGGCGAAAGGAGCACCACGGCAGCCGCCAGCTTCAGCCCTTCGAAGGAGACCAATGCACTGAGCCGATCGCCTTTTAGACGGTTACCCACCTGATCGTGGTTCTGGGCAAAGACCACGAGCTTGCGTGCGGATATAGTTTTGGAGCTGTTCCCGTGTCGCCGCCGCCGCGCCGGGGAGTATGCCCCCGAATAGACGAAGCCCTCGACAAATGCCTTGGCAAGATCTTGAATACGTCCGAAATCTGCATAGTACGCGGTTCGTTCCCTGGTAAGAAGCGTGTGGAGCGCATGATGGAAATCGTCGTTCCATTGGGCATCCAGCCCATAACCACCCAGTTGCCGAGAGCGAACCAGCCGTGCGTCGTTTAAATCACTCTCGGCAATGACATAGATCCGGCGATTGAGCCGCTCGGCCTGCTCATGTACCGCACAAGCCAATTCCTGCAGAAAATGGAGTGCGGAAAAGTCGAAAATCCCGTGAACCGCATCGAGGCGCAAAGCATCTACGCGAAATTCCGTCACCCAATAGAGCGCATTTTCAATAAAGAACCGCCTGACTTCGTCGCTGTCAGGCCCATCAAAATTGATGGCTGAACCCCACGGAGTGCGGTATCGGCCGGCAAAGTAGGGCCCAAAATCATTGAGATAATTTCCTTCCGGCCCGAGATGGTTGTAGACAACATCCAGAGTCACAGCCAGACCACGCTGGTGGCACGAATTGACAAGTCTTTTGAGACCTTCCGGACCACCATAAGAATTTTGCACAGCGAAAGGGCAGACGCCGTCATAGCCCCAGTTGCGATCCCCCGGGAATTGAGCTACAGGCATGATCTCAATTGATGTTATGCCCAGGTCCTTAAGTTCATCCAAGTGTGGTACGATGGCCTCAAAGGCGCCTTGAGCAGTAAAAGTTCCCACATGGAGCTCGTAGAGCACATAATTGGAGAGAGGTATTCCGGACCAGTGAAACTCTTCCCAAACAAAATGGGGGTCAATAACCTGAGATGGCCCATGAACGCCCTCAGGCTGGAACTTTGAGGCGGGATCGGCACGCTCTTTGTCCCCATCGAGACGATAAAAATATCGGGCGCCCGGCTTAACCCCTTGCACCACAGCATAGTGATAGCCCCGCGAGACTTTTTCCAGTCGCACAATTCGTTCTTCCGGAGAAAGAATATGGACCTCTACCTGGCTGATCGCAGGGGCCCAGACGAGAAACCCACATGTGTCGTCTCCCAGGGGAGTGGCCCCCAAAGCGCATTCGGAGTTCACAGCACTGCCTCTTTCATAACTAATCATCCCCTGTGAGGTTGATGGCCCGGCAAGATCCCGTCATGAAGAGAATAAGAGCGACCCACACGTTTTGCAAAACTATGCCGAAAATTTTCGCGGCTTTCCGCCGGGCTTGTAATTGTATTCTCATTACCAAGATGATCGCACCGAGCCCAACTTGAAGAACAGGCTCAAAGATTAAAAAAACTCAAGTCTGAGGTTCAGGACTGGATCGAAAAGGAAAGAACACCGGAGAGCAAATCTTACGGTGAAGGAATGCACGAGGCGATTGAGGATATTGTGAAGGCCATGAAGACCTTGGCAAGCTATATTTGCTGATTTTCCCCAAGGAGGGGAGCCCGCCGGATCTTGATCATCGCTTCGGCCACCATCAAATAGCCCCATGCGAGGTGTGAATCGTGAGTATCATGGGGCGCCGCTTTTTTCTTGATACATGGGCAAACCACCGCCGGTTTCAGATGATGTCCGATTTGAAAAGCCCGTGCTATTCCTTATGGTCGAGCACCTCGCCCAAAGTTGACATTGCAAAGGAACACTCGATCAGAACACGCATCATAAGGGCAATGGCAATGGCATTGAGCACCCCGCAGGCGAACCATGCCTGAGAGGCGGCTGCAGCGGCCCCCATGGCGGCGAAAAACAGGGTCATGAATATCCCGGCGGGAGTGCAGCGGGGCCAGCCTTTTAAACGGATGAACTGATTTCCGCCTCCGTGCTCTTCGACCGCCATAAGCACACGAACCGAACCGAGCAGACCTCCGCGCAGTTCCAGGTCCCATCCATCAAAGTCGCCGCCCCGGAGTACGGCTGTCCGCATGGTCCTTACCCCTGTTTCGAGCGATTCGAGCCATGCAATCGGCGAGCGCCACTCCTGGCTCCATATCGTGAAAGTCTTGGGCCAAGGCAGAGGAAGCGCTATGCCGGAAGCGAAGCCGCATCTGCGCCAGGGTGTCAAACCGAGTTTGATTCTACCTATGAGGCGCGCCATTGGTTGCATCAGATGCAGAAATGCGGTAAGCGCCTTCAGCTTGAGCCGCTGTGCTGCCGGGAAGTGGAGGAAACGCAGCCTGGATGCGCACGATACCGCATGCGCCACCGGCAGGGCGGCGGCCAAAAGGAAAAGAGGAAGCGCCAGCAGAAGGGGGCGCCACTCCAGACCGAGCAGTGAAAAGAAGCCAAGAGCCGCCACTATGACAAGCCACTCGGGCATGAGGGGCAGCGACCACAGAAGGCTGGGGGCGGGCTGGTAGATCGATTGAAACAGGGCGCTACCCCACGTGCCCTGATATATTCTGCCCCGGAAGCAGCCTAGAAGCTGTTCGAAGCCTTTAAAATAGATCCTCCCGGCCCAGGGGACATGGCCGGCGGCATTGTATTTTTCAGGCCATTTGCGCTCCAGGCAGCCTTCCGCCTTTCCGTAGTTCAACTGTTGTTTCCAATAGTTTTTTACGGAATTGCGGCGATGGTGCCACACCATCGCGGCTGGATTAAAACCGAGCGTCCATCCGCGCTTGATAAGCCGCCAGCAAAGATCGACATCGTCTCCGGCGATCCGGAACTGAGGGTCGAAACCGCCGATCTCCTCCAAAGCGGCTTTTCGGAAAGCCATGTTGCAGCCTGGAATGTGTTCGGCCTGCTGGTCGGTCAGAAGGACGTGCATCGGTCCCCCGGGCGAGTTTGCAATGCATTCGGCTTTAGGGCCGTCATTGTCGGGCGGGATATTAGGGCCGCCAACCCCAACGTGATCCGTAGAAAGAAAAGTCGCCGCAAGATAAGTAAGCCACTGTGGGTCAGGAACAGCATCGTCGTCGGTATATGCGACAATTTCACCCTTTGCGGCGCGCATTCCGACATTGCGGGCGTTGCTGAGGCCGCCGTTAGGAATGGAAATCACCCTGAAGCCGTACTCTTTTGCTATTATCTCAGTGCCGTCGGTGGAACCGTCGTTTACGACGATTACCTCGAAGTTGGGATAATCGACCTTGCGGAGACCTTCCAGGCAGTCGCGGATGGTCCGATGCCCGTTGTAAGTGCAGACGACAACCGAAATGCCCGGCCAGTTCAGATCGGCAGGAAAGGGGACTTGGACGTAAGCCCTGCTGACGCTTGCCAGCGAGGGCTTGGGGTTGCGGTTTCGGTCGGTCAGGCCGAACCCCCAGTCTTCGATATCAAAGCCACCCCTGTGCCATTCATCGGTCCAGGAAAAGACGAAAATACCGGAACACCCGGTCGCAAAAGTTGACCTGATCTGCCACTCCAGCGTCGAAGCCTGAGCGTCCCGGCCGTTGCGCATGCTGTCGAGGCCGATTTCAGCCATGACCAGCGGCTTTTCGCCCGCCAGGTTCTGGAGACGCGCCAGATAGCCTTCGAGCTTTTCCCTGGTCTCCAGATAGACATTGAAGGAGACGAAATCGATGAAGGGAAGATCGAGGTATTCGGTGGTGGGAAAGTTGACGTAAGTGACCAGAGCTTGCGGGTCAACCTTTTTTACTGCTTTGTATAGCCGCTCGAGGAAAGATTGAATGCGCCGCCGCCCGTGCCAGCGCACAATCGATGAGGGAATCTCGTTGCCAATCGTAAAGCAAAGCACGGCGGCATGGCCGGCGCAGGCCCTGACTCCCTCGCGCACCCGGCGCTCGATATCCTTTGCCAGTTTCTTATCGTCCAGGAAGGTAATGTGTTCTTCCCATGGCAGCCCTATCATGACACGCAGGTTATGCTTCAGCGCTATATCAAGCAACCACCTGGGAGGTACGGTGTAAGTTCGGACCGCATTTATGCCGTTTGCGGCCATTTGAGCGAAATCGCGGTCAACGGTGACCGGATCGTGGTATTGACAACCCTGGTCGTCAGGCCTGAAAGGACCGTAGGTTACCCCGCGGATATAGAATTTCTCATCGCCGACGTAGATGAACTTGCCCTTTACTACAGTCCGGACGCCTTCCCGGACTGCAATTTGCCTGGGAGGATTGAGGTAGAATTCGGCGATACTGCTGGACTTGGGTTTTTCGAAAAACGGCCGCAACACGGGTTTTTCTTCCGGAAACCGGAGAAGACCTACGGCATGTTTAATTTTCTTTAAATTTGCACCCTCCGGTTTGACGTCGGGCCGCAAAAACCTGTTTACTCTCTTTGGAGCGAGGGGGGCCGATTCCACTACTCCCACCAGGTTTGGCGGGATTTCGGGATCCTCGGCTGATACATCGGATACGGCATTACTTAGCCTGCGTGTCATCTTTTTCCTCTCCCAGGGAATATTCGGCTCGGTGTTGAGCGAGCCCCACGTTAGACTAGGCAATAAACGTACCATTATTTAAGAGGTTGATATTGCTGTTAAATCGTGCCAGCCCGCAAAGTACCGAACCTGGAGGTTACGATTTTTGCGCACATTGGTTACGATTTGTGCGCGCTCAGCCCTGCCTGACAATTTTTGTAACCAGTTTAACGGCCTGCTTCTGTGAACTCGTTTTTGCTTTCGGAACAGATACTTGTTAAAAAAACCGGCGATAACTATACTTGTTGGGATTGTTTGAAAGCCCCTCATCAAAATGACCCGGCATTGGAGATTGATGGATTCAGATCTTCTCGAAGTAAAAGACTTGAAAACATATTTCCTGACCGAGGCGGGGGTGGCGCGGGCGGTGGATTCGGTCAGCTTTAAGATGTCCGAAAGACAGGTGCTGGGAATTGTCGGCGAGTCCGGATGCGGCAAAAGCGTGTGCGCCCTTTCCATTCTGCGCCTTGTTCCTCCCCCCGGGATAACGGCAGGTGGTGAGATCCGGTTCCGGGGGAAAAACCTTCTTTCGATTCGGGAAAATGTAATGCAATCGATACGGGGAAACGAAATCTCGATGATTTTCCAAGAGCCGATGACTTCGCTCAATCCCGTTTTCCGTGTCGAAGACCAGATCGCCGAGGTCCTGTTGCGGCACAAGGGGATTTCGAAAAAAGAGGCCCGCCTTCAGGTGAGCGATCTTCTGCGCCGGGTGGGCATCCCATCGCCCGAAATGAGGATGAGGGACTATCCGCATCAAATGAGCGGCGGTATGCGCCAGCGGGTCGTGATAGCGATAGCCATAGCCTGCAATCCTCGCCTCATCATCGCGGATGAACCCACGACTGCTCTGGACGTAACCATCCAGGCACAGATACTTTCGCTTCTCGATGATCTGCGCCAAGCACACGGTATGGCGATTTTGCTTATTACCCATGACCTTGGGGTGATAGCCGAGATGGCCGAGCAGGTCCTTGTGATGTACACCGGACGGGTTGTGGAGCACGCCGGCGTAAAAGAGCTTTTCGAAAATCCGCTCCATCCCTACACTCAGGGGCTGATGCATTCGATACCCGGCCGCGTGATAGGTGAGGAGAGAAGCAGGCTTGAACCAATCCCGGGAGTCGTTCCCAGTCTGCTGGCGCTGCCGACCGGGTGCAAATTCAACACCAGATGCGCGTGGTCGTTTGATCGCTGCTTTCGAGAAGAACCTGAGCTGCTCGCGCCCGATGGAGGTCATATGGTGCGCTGCTGGCTCTATTAGGAGGTTTCCGTTTGCTTCAAGGATCGGAGTTTCTAAGAATTAGCGGCGTCAAGAAATACTATCCCATAACCGAGGGGCTTTTTCGCCGCGAAATCGGGACTGTCAAGGCCGTGGACGGAGTCGATCTGGAGATCGACCGAGGTCAAACACTGGGCTTGGTGGGAGAGAGCGGATGCGGAAAATCCACCCTGGGCAGGGTGATTCTTGGTCTTGAACCTCCAACGGAAGGCAGGGTTTTATTTGACGGACAGGACCTCGCCTCGCTGCGCGGCGAAAAGATGCATCAGGTCAGGAGGCGCATGCAGATCATATTCCAGGACCCTTACTCTTCGCTTAATCCGAGGCAAACCGTGGGGCGCATTATCGGAGAAGGCCTGCTCATACATAACATAGGGACCCCTGTCGAGCAAAAGGAACGGGTGCGCCAGATCATGGAGGTGGTTGGCCTTCGCCCCGAGCAGATCAACCGCTACCCACATGAGTTCAGCGGAGGACAGCGCCAGAGGATTGGAATAGCGCGCGCCCTGGCCCTCCACCCTGAACTGGTCATCTGCGACGAGCCGCTTTCCGCACTCGACGTCTCGATACAGGCACAGGTGATTAACCTCCTAAAGGATTTGCAGCAGGAGTTCAAGCTGACCTACCTTTTTATTTCGCACGATCTCTCGGTCGTGCGCCACATCAGCGACCGGGTTGCCGTTATGTACCTCGGGCAAGTCGTCGAACTCGCAGAAGCCGTGGAACTGTTCAGAAATCCCGGCCATCCTTATACTCGGGCGTTGCTCGAAGCTATCCCGCTGCTGGACCCGAATCGCCCAAAAAAACACTGGGTGGCGCCCATGGAAACTTCCAAGGCGGCGCTTCCGGAATTCTGTATTTTTCAGCCTCGCTGTCCTCAATCGAAACCGGAATGCGAAAAGATTTCACCCGAACTGCAGGAGATATCGCCCGGCCACTGGGTCAAATGCCTGGCCTATGATCCGGTCTCCGCCCATGTGTAGATATAAGGAAGCAGGGAGCGGGAAGGGGGAAGCAAGGAAGCGGGGTCTCCGTCCGCCGGAGGATCAATGAGCCTCAATATAATTGACGGTCACGCCCATTGCGGCCGCCTCGATACCTTCCCGCCGCAGGACCTGCGTGACTATGTTGCGCACATCGGAGGCAGCGGTATAGGAGGAGCGGTGATGTTCCCGCCGGTAATGGAAATCTACGACAGGGATGATCCGCATTTCAGGGATACCGGGGAATGGCGGCTCAGGAGAGCCGAGTCAAACGAGTATCTTCTTTCACTCTCGACATCTGAGTTCGAAGTATATCCATATTTTTTTATCTGGAATGACTTTGCCGTGGAGCAGTTGAGCGCAGCCCACAAGGGGATCAAATGGCACAGGCATCCCGCAGAGCCGGTCTATAATTATGACGATCCGAAGTGTGCGGCCGCGATCGCAGAAATCCGAAGGCGAAACATGCCGATCTGCCTCGAAGAGGAATTTGAAAATACGCTCCATTTCATAAACGAACTGGCCCCCGGAGTAAAAGTGATCATTCCCCACTGCGGAATGCTTAACGGCGGGTATGATCTTTTGCGCCGCGAGGGTATATGGGAGATGCCCGGTGTTTATGCGGATACCGCCCTTGCGCCGGCCGGCGACATCAGTGACTATGTCTCGCGCTATGGTTGTGAAAGGTTGATGTTCGGGTCCGATTTTCCCTTCGGAGATCCCGCCTTCGAGTTGCACAAGATTCTGCGCCTAAACCTAACCGGAGAACAGAAAGAGGCGATTATCGGCCTCAATGCTGCAAGGCTGCTGGAGGAAAGCAATCGGCAAACAGTATAGATCCGGCATTAAACCAGTTTCCATCCGGATCGACACCGGCAATGGGCGATATACCCCGAATCTTGATCCATAGTAAATCAGAACGAATTATGATAGAGTAAACGGTAAATTGTGCCGCATATAAGATTGGTAAGACAAACATAACGGTTTTCATCGACAAGGGAGTGCTCGAAAAGGAATCGGTTATTCGCCTATCTTTGCCGATTGTCTAAAGCTAAGGTCTGGTCTTGAAATGGCGGGAAAATACGACGTGATAGTGATAGGGGCGGGCCATGCCGGCTGTGAGGCTGGGCTTGCGTCCGCGCGACTGGGCTGCAAGACCCTGGTTATGTCCATTTCTCTGGACACGGTCGCCCACATGCCCTGTTCGCCTTCAATAGGCGGAATTGGCAAAGGCCACCTGGTGAGGGAAATCGACGCGCTTGGGGGAGAGATGGCCAGGGTTTCAGACCAGAGCGCGATCCAGTTCCGCTTGCTCAACACAAAAAAAGGACCTGCCGTTCGCGGCACTCGAACTCAGAACGACAAAGTGCGCTATCGAACAGAGATGAAGCACAGATTGGAGCTTCAGCCAAATCTGGACTTAAAGCAGTGCCTGGTCGAGTCCCTGCTTGTCGAGGATGGAAAGATATCGGGAATAATTGATCAATTCGGAGTTTTTTACGAATCTGCGGTGGTCGTTGTATCAACAGGGACTTTTCTGCACGGGCTCATCCATATTGGGAACAACCGGATTCCGTCGGGCAGGGCGGGGGAGTTCCCGTCCATCGCGCTTGCCGACCAGTTGCAGGACCTCGGGTTTGTTTTTGGCAGGATGAAAACGGGGACCCCGGCCCGAATCCTCCGCCGAAGCATCGATTTCGGCTCTTTTCGCGAACAGCCAGGAGATCCAGAACCGAGGCCTTTTTCACTGTTCACCGAAAATCTGCCTCTCCCACAGAGGCCATGCTACATCGGGCGCACTGCAGAGGGGACCCACGATCTCATTCGCCGCCATATTCATCTTTCCCCACTGTACAACGGCGCCATCCAGGGTGTTTCGGCCCGCTACTGCCCGTCACTGGAAGACAAGGTGATGAAGTTTCCGCACAAGGATTTTCATCAGATCATTCTGGAACCTGAGGGTTTGGATACTGAGGAGATATATGCCAGCGGCACGGGCAACTCGCTTCCGGTTGAAATTCAGCTCAATTTGATTCATTCGATCCCGGGGCTGGAATACGCCGAGATAATGCGGCCTGCCTACGCGATCGAATATGATTTCATTCAGCCTACGCAACTTTATCCCACTCTTGAGACGAAGCAGGTGGAGGGTCTTTTCCTGGCAGGTCAGATAAACGGGACCTCCGGCTATGAAGAAGCGGCCGCACAGGGAATGTGGGCCGGCCTGAACGCCGCCCTCAAGGTTCAGAAAAGGCCGCCATTTCACTTGGACCGCTCGGAAGCCTACATTGCCGTCATGATCGATGATCTGGTCACAAAAGGGACCAACGAGCCATACAGAATTTTCACATCCCGGTCCGAATACCGGCTTTTGTTGCGGGAGGACAACGCCGATTTGCGCCTTCTGGAGAAGGGATACGAGCTTGGACTTCTTGATTATTCAGTCTACAGGGAGCTTCTAGACCGGCGTGAAGCGGTTGGCGCCGAACTCGAAAGACTTCGGAAGACTTTTGTGCGGCCGTCTTCGCGGGTGAGCGAAATGCTTGTCCGCAGAGGTTCGAACCCGCTCGATGAGCCGGTTTCGCTGGGAAAGCTGCTCAAAAGGCCAGAGCTTTCCTATGCTGATCTGGATGCCCTTTGCGGGGCGGATCCGACGCTTTCGCAAAGAACGAAGGAACAGGTCGAAATAGAGTGCAAGTACGAAGGCTATCTGCGGCGGCAGGAAGCCGAAGTGAACAGGTTCAAACAAATGGAAGAAATCCGGATCCCACCGGATTTCCCCTGCGATCAGGTACCTGGGCTATCGAACGAGGTCAGGCAGAAGCTCGGGGCAGTGCAGCCGGTTTCGATTGGACAGGCATCGAGAATACCTGGAATAACCCCTGCCGCCATTTCCATTTTACTTGTTTTTCTCAAGCGTTTCAAGGATTTGCCTTCTAAAGTGGAAAGTGCTGCTTAGAAATACACATTATTAGTAGATTTTGCTTGCGTAAATTTGAGTTTACATATAGTAGTAATTAGGGATTTTCTATAGCTGCTCCCATTCCTGCTCCAAAAACAAGGGGGAAAGAGATCATGGAGGTGAAAAACGACAAGGATTTTATTGCAACCCTGAGAGAACATGGCCTTCAGGTAACTTACCAGCGGCTGGCTATCTATCAGGCCCTGTATTTCACCAAAGAACATCCGAGCGCCGAGGCTATTTATCAGCAGGTAAAGAAGCGCTTCCCAATGATTTCACTGGGAACCGTATACAAGACGCTCGAGAAGTTCTACGAGGTCGGACTCATTCAGAAGGTGAGCCCGATAACGGAAGTTGCCCGGTACGACGCGATAATTGGTTCACACCACCACATGGTCTGCCTGGAATGTCAATCGATCCAGGATGCTGACAGTATAGTTGGAGTGCCCAAAATATCGGTTCCCGAGCAAAACGGATTCCGCGTACTGCGGCAGCAGGTGGTCCTTCACGGGTACTGTCCGGCGTGTAAGGGCAATAATATAACCGATTCCCAGTCTTAGGGTTGTCTGAGGCAGGTCGTCCCGGCGGAGCAAGCCTGCCCATTCTGCCTCCAATGAGAAGAGCGGGTTGTGGTTTGTGCCCTTCTCGCAAGGTGTTGTCAAGATTTTTTCAGTTCGTTTTAATTTGTTTGGAAGCCGCCCCCGCCATTGTCATGGGAGACATGTTTTTCTGCAGCTTTCGGACTACCCGCAATCCCGTGGAAAGTCCGTGGTGAAGCCGTCTTTGCCGTTTCGTGTTTCTGAACTCCGGCGCCTGGCCGCTCCTGAGGATTTTTCACTGCCGAATTCTGCAAAAGGTTCACTCCCGGAACGCCGTCTGTTCCTGCGTCATCCTGGCGCCCTTCAATCAGGTCCATCAAACGGCTTACGAAATGGAGCATACGCTCTGCCTGCTCTTCCAACTGAGTTGCGGTAGCGGCGGCTTCCTCCGCGTTTGCCGCATTTTCCTGGACCACTTTGTCAACCCCTCCAACCGCCTGATTGATCTGTTGCACGCCCTGAGCCTGTTCTTGTGATGCTGCCGAAATCTCCTTGATCAGGCTGCTGGCTTTCAAGACACTTGAAACGACCTCCGAAAATTCACCGCTCATGCTTTTTGCCAGATCTGCGCCGGTCAGGATCATCTTTACATTGCCCTCGATCAAGGCCGCAGTGTTCTTTGCGGCTTCCGCCGCACGCATGGCCAGGTTTCTGACCTCGTCGGCCACAACGGCGAACCCTGCTCCTGCCTCTCCGGCACGGGCTGCTTCCACTGCCGCGTTAAGGGCCAGAAGATTGGTCTGGAAGGCAATTTCGTCTATGGTCTTTATGATCTTTTGAGTTTTGTCGCTAGCGCTCGAAATCTCCTGCATGAATTCCATCAGCCTGTTCATAGAGTCCCCGGCGCTCGAAGTAATTCCTTCCACCTGGTGCATAAGTTTGTCGGCCTGGGTTGCATTTTCGGCGTTCTGCCTGGTCATTGCAGACATTTCTTCGAGCGAAGACGATGTCTCCTCGATTGCCGACGCCTGGCTGGCGGTACCTCCGGCCATTTGCTGGCTCATGTCCGCTACCGCCCCGGCCGCCGTCGATGCGGTTCCCGCTGTTTCGTTAAGGCCCGAAATCACGCGGCGGATCGGCCTGTCAACGAGCCTCGATACTACGAAAATGAGAACCAGGGCAACTGCCAGACTACCAAGAAATCCTATTAAGATATTCTTGTTGCGCATAGCCTGCATGTTTGTGAACATGCTGTCGTTGTTCCGCTCTACGAGCAGCCCACCCAGCGTCGTACGGCTCGATCCATGGCAGTGGTGACAGCGCTTCTCATTTAGAAGCGGACGCAGAAGGCTCAGGTAGTGCGTTTCATCCCGTTGCTCTTCAAACCCGGTCTCAGAGGTTTTTCCGGTTGCGAGCATGTCATTAAGCCCCTGAATGAGGCTTGGCGATTTGATGGTTTCAGATAATAGGGAATTGACCTTGCCAGGTTCCGAAGTGTAGGTGATGAGCTTATCGAACCCAACAACATAGACTTTGACCATGTTGCTGTTCTTTTCGAATTCGGCCATCTGCTGCACGATGGTTTCGCTGTCTCCGATGGCCATGGGGTAGATAATGGCGTTGTAGACCACATCCGCCAGAATACGTGTTGAGTTTTGATATTGTTGCATCATTTGTTTCTGCTGATAGAAAAGATTTACGCTGATGATCGAAGCTAGCGCGGCCACAAGCAGAACAGCGACTACGAAAACGATTTTTACCTGCAGGCTCATCTGGATTTTCTTCATCAGTGTGCGCCTCCATATACCAGGGGTTTGTATTTGAATGCATTTACGCGCTCGGCGCTGTGGCAGGACTCGCAGTCTTTTGCGGTGAGCTTTCCTTTGATGTCTTTGGGGTCGCCCGTTTCAGCATGAATGCTGCCCGGTCCGTGACAGACTTCGCAACCCGCGTCCTTGAGCTGAGGGGTTTGCTGCTCGGATTGGAAGCCGCCTTCCTTGCCGTAGCCCGTGGTGTGGCATTCTAAACATTTCTTCACTTCGGCTTCTTCCAGGCCCTTTTTCAGGCGAGCGACGCTCTGGAATGAATGGGCCTTCTTGTTGAATTGTTTGAAGGTGCGATACTCTTCTGCATGGCATTCCTTGCACCCCTCGGAGCCGACATACTTAGGCTGCTGAGCACACCGCGCCTTTTCCGTCTTCCAACCGGAAAGCGAAAACAGAAAGCATAGGGCGAACAAGACAATAGTGGAAAACATCAGCTTATATTTATGCATACCCGAGCCCCCAATCCGTGAATGACCGCAAAATAAACCAGGAACCGACATACCCAATCAGCAACATTGCGGAAGCCTCCTACGATGCTAACGTCAAAAACCCAAAAGCTTGAAGAAGCATGTTTAACGGTGATGAAAATTGATTCGGACAGGAGGGAACATTTCTTTAGGATTTTGTGTGAAAAAAATTAGTTTCTTAAGAACTTGAGAACCATCGAAGATGCATAAACAAACGCAAAAAAGCCGGAAACTTTCTCAGCTTCCGGCTTTGATTGCGGCCGCCGTCGTTTGGAAAAAAGAAACGGGCGCTGCATGCGGCAGCGCTGGATTCAATTAGGCTTTGATTATCCTGGCATCCACCACCAGCATGCCGTCGGGATAGGCTATCACCGGGTTAAGGTCTATTTCGACGATTTCCGGGTGTTCTTCGGCAATAGCGGAAATGCGGAGAAGCCCTTCAACAATGGCGTTCTCATCTATCGGGGGACGGCCCCGGAAACCTTTGAGAAGAGGGGCTCCCCTGATTTGGCGAAGCATTGCGCAAGCGTGTTCGCGCGTGAGCGGAAGGAGATTCATCGAGACGTCTCGAAACAGCTCGACGGTAACTCCCCCCAGTCCGAACATGATTACCGGCCCAAACTGCGGGTCCCTGTTCAGTCCGATAAGAAGCTCCAGACCTGGAGCGGCCATCGCGCACACCACAACGCCGCTCACTCTGGCGGCCGGAAACCTGTGTGCGGCATTTTCCATCATTTTAGCGTAAGCATCCCGCAACTGCCCTGGCGTCTGAAGGTTGAGGCGGACGCCGCCCCAATCGGACTTGTGGAGGATGTCGGGCGAATTGATTTTGAGGGCTACCGGAAATCCCATCTGGTGTGCAAGATGGACCGCTTTGCCGGGACTCGCAGCGGGGCGAGCGAAAATGCATTCGAAACCCATGGATTCAAGGAATTCAAAGCTCTCGACGGCATCCATCTGCGAGCGTCCGGAGGTTTCGGGAAGCGTGTATTTGGCCTTCTCACCCTTTTTCCCGGCCGGGATGAGCTGCGAAAGCGCCCGAATGCCTCTCTCAGGGGTCTGGAAAACGGGGATGCCCCTGCGCTGCATCTTCAGCCTCTCGGCTCTTTCGACCTTTGCGCCGCCGAGGAATATGACAAGCTCGTTTTCGTTGGGGGTCACCGATTCTGAAGCATTTTGGATCGGGTCTCCGAAGATAACTCCAACCGTGTCGAAATGGGGGCGCGCCATATCGATTACTTCTTTGAACATTTTTGATGTGGCGTCACCTGTAAGATCGAGAGGGTTCGAGCGTATTGCATGGCCGGGGACAACACCCTCGAGCGAATCGGACAGTTGCACCGGGAGCGGCGCTGTGTCGAGGCCTTCTCTTTCAGCCGCGTCCGTGGCAAGAATGGCCGCTCCACCGGAGGTAGTCACAAATACGATCCTGTTGCCTGAGGGCGGTTTGAGATAGGCGAAAGCCTTTGAGAAGTCATAAAGCTCTTCGAAGGTTTCAGCCCGGTTTATGCCGTAGCGAGCAAGAAGCGAAGAATAGACCGCGTCGGTCCCCGCAAGCGACTTGGTGTGTGACTCGGCGGCTATCCTGCCGCGCGGCGTGCGGCCGGATTTAAGCATGACAAGAGGCTTCGTTACGGCTTCAAGCAAGCTGCGGAACCGCTCCGGCTCTTTTATACCTTCGAGGTAGCAAGCGATCACCTTTGTGTTGGGGTCTGATTCGTAGTGCTCGATCAGATCGACTTCATTTATGTCCGCGCGATTTCCCAGGCCCGCAAAACCGGAGACTCCCAGTTCGTCCTCCTCGAACCAGTCGAGCATCGCCGCCCCGACGGTACCGCTCTGGCTGATAACGGCTATACGGCCTTTTCGAGTCAGAAGAGGCCAGGTAGCGCACATTGGGTG
>JBELAB010000180.1:0-6201 GCA_049509275.1 Syntrophobacteraceae bacterium
CTGAACTGATTCGGAAACGCCCTCCGGGGTCCTTGAACAACCTGCGGCAAAAAAGCCCGGGGTCACTTCCAGGGCGGAGATGAACCCGTAGTCGTCGCGCCGAGCGAAGGCAGGCAGGGGTGAAAGGGAAGTGTTAGGCTGCATGCCGGTGGCAAGCACAGCCAGGTCGACATTGATCTGGTTCAGGCTGCCCGCAGTGGTATCCTCGACCCTGAGGATGAGGTTCTTCGTTGCGTTGTCCTCTTCGATTTTGGCGACTTTGCCCTTGAAGAAAACAATGTTGCCGTCTTCCTTCAGTTTGGCGTAGAAGGACTCCAGCCGGTCCATGGCGCGAATATCGATGAAGAAGATGTATATCTTGGCATCCGGGTATTGTTCGCGCACATAAGTGGCCTGCTTCATGGAAGCCATGCAGCAGATGGAGGAGCAAAACGGGAGGTTGTTCTCATCGCGCGAACCGGCGCATTGCACAAAACCGACCGTCTGCGGCGCCTTGCCGTCCGAAGGGCGAACGATCTTGCCCTTTGTGGGGCCGTTGCCCGCCGCGAGGCGCTCCATCATAACGTTGGTTATGACGTTCGGACAGGTCCCGAAACCGAGAGTATCAAGCTTCCCGGCGTCGTAGGGGCTCCAGCCCGTAGCCCAGACCACGGCCCCGGCCTTCAGTTCAACAGTCTTGGCCTGCATGTCCAGCTCGATTGCATCGTACTCGCACGCCTGCTTCACCTTTTGTCCTTCCGGGCTCTTGGCAAGCGCCGGGTCGATCACGAAGCGCTGGGGGAACGCCATCTCGTGGGGCAGGTATGCGGCCTTGATCTTATCCATTCCGTAATTGAACGGATTGTCGATCTCCATCGTGCACACATCGTAGCATTTGCCGCAACCGGTGCACTTCTCATTTACATAGCGGGGATTTATCTTAATCCTGACATTCCATGCGCCTTCTTTGCCCGAAACCGATTCCACCTCAGCCATTGTGAAGAAGCGAATCCTGCGGTTGTTTTTTATCCTGCGGAAATTGAGTTCGAGTCCGCAATATGGGGGGCACAGCTTCGGAAAATATTGGTGAAGCTGGGCTACCCGCCCTCCCAGATAAGGATTTTTCTCCACGAGGTAGACCTCGCGGCCCGCTTCTGCTGCTTCGACGGCGGCCGTCAACCCGCTCATGCCGCCACCGACCACCAGAATACTCTGTGTTTCTACGTCAACCATGTTTATCCTCCTAAGCTGATAAGTGTCCGTCTGGAAACTCCGGATGAGACACTTGCTGTTTCCGATTCGGAAAGGGTCCTTTTCCGGACGGAAACTGATTAGAAAAACAAAGATCCAGACCCCCGCGAACAATTGCGCGCAATCCCCTTGGGGAAATTCGATTACACAGCAGGATTGCAAACCGCCACACCGTTCTCGCGGCGCCTGTGTATCACAAACGATACTAAATTCGATGAAAACCCAGGAAATGGACAACTCGGTGCCATCAAGGGCTTAATATGCCGCCATTGCGTATGCGGCCCCGCCGCCATTGAGAAATAAAGGTTTGCCGAGCCGTCGCGGAGCGAGTTGAAACCAAACAAAACCACACATTATTCATCCATGGCGGACCAATTTTCCGGGAACTCAACGGAATTGCAGGATTTACAACGAGAAAGCAGGAAGAGATTTCCGGAGAACTACACCCAGCTTGTAAAGCGAATCTGTTTCTATACCTTATTTTTTTCGAACGGCCGATCTTTGCAGTCCGAAATTCTTTAAACCGCTAGCCTATAACGCTAAATTGAGGGGATGTCAATATTTTCGATCGTATGTTTCGTTGATTTGCCAAAGCTTTTGGCTCGGAAGCTGTGAACCGGGGAGGGGAGCGCTCGCCCCCCCTTTTCTAAAAGGGGGATTTGGCGCCCGGTCCCGCAAGGTTTGGCGTCAATTGATTTCCTCGGGCTCAGGTTCCGAATTGTTTGCACCAAGAAGCATCTGGGCATCTTCGGATGGAAGTTCCTGTACGTTGCGCAGCTTCCGCTCTATTGCACGAGACCTCTTTGCGGCGTCATCCATAGTATTGGCCGCCTGATCCAATTTTTTCTTGACCCCGTCGAGGGTGGCTCCGAATTTCCCGAATTCGGCCTTGACCGCCCCCAGAAGCTTCCAGACTTCGCTCGACCGCTTCTGAATGGCAAGCGTTCGAAACCCCATCTGAAGACTGTTCAGAAGAGCGGCCAAAATATTCGGTCCTGCTACCATCACGCGGCATTCGCGCTGCAGGCTCTCAATCAGCCCGGCCCTTCTGGTCACCTCGGCATAAAGACCCTCGGTAGGAAGAAACATGATCCCAAAATCAGTCGTTGCGGGCGGGTTGATGTATTTGTCGCAGATTGTTTTTGCGCAATTCTTTATTGTGGCCGACAGCATCTTTGCCGCCTGTTCGGCGGCCACGGGGTCGCAATTCTCCTGGGCGTCAAGCAGCCTCTGGTAATCTTCGATCGGGAATTTTGCGTCAATTGGAAGCCACACAACCTCCGTGGCGTCTTCATCGCCCCGCCCCGGCAACCGGACTGCGAATTCCACCCTTTCCCCGGAATTCTCCCTGGTCTGGACATCCCGCTGGAACTGATCAGGCGTAAGGAACTGTTCAAGGAGTGCTTCAAGCTGGATTTCCCCCCATACACCCCTGCTTTTCACATTGGTCAGCACCCGCTTCAGGTCGCCGACCCCCGTCGCCAGTGCCTGCATTTCGCCCAATCCTTTATGGACCTGCTCCAGTCTTTCCGAGACCTGCTTAAACGATTCACCCAGTCTTTTTTCGAGGGTCCCCTGAAGTTTTTCATCAACGGTGGCCCGCATCTGTTCGAGCTGCCTGGAGTTGTCTTCCTGGATCTGTTTGAGTTTTACGTCTATTGCGTTTCTAAGGGCTTCGAGCCGGGTTTCGTTGGATTCGGTCAACCTGCCCAGCCTGACGGTAAACGCCTCGATTTGCTCCTTCTGCTGTTTCGCCATATTGGAAATCTCTTCGCGCAGGGTCTTGGAATTAGCCGAAGAATCGTCGCGCACCATTGAAAGCTGTTTGACGCTTTCCTGCTGCACCGCTTGCAGCCGATGCTCGATGGTCTCCCGCATCGAGTCGAACCTTTTCTCGGTTGCCTCGGTCAGAATTGAGAGCTGGCCGGCAAATGCGTCAAGCTGAGCCTTTAGAAGACCGGCGATATTGGTCATGCTGGTTTGAAGGGAGTCCCCGAAAGACTTCAGAGCGTTTCCGGTCTCCTCGCGTCCCTGCCGGGCGACCAGTGTAGCCTCTTCGCGGTTCTTGGCGATTTCATCCCGTGATGAACGCTCGCACCGCTCCACTCCTCTATCCACCGAATCGAAGCGGGGAATGAATAAAGTAAGATCGCCGCCCTTTCTGCGAAGCAGAACCAGGACGCAGATGAGGTTAAAGCCCAGCAAGACGATTACGATCACCAGGGCAGATAAGAAAGTCGTTTGAAGAAGCTCCGCGCCGCCGGACAAAAAGTGCATCTTTTACTCCGTCTTTGCGCCCCTTACCCCGAGAGGGCAAGGGGGTGAGGGCGAGAGGGGTTAAGGGGGCGATTTATCCACCTCCCCGTATCATGCCCTTTCTAGTATCCTTTGCATCCCGGAGAGTCAAATAATTTGCAAAAGTAATTGAAATTCATTAGAATTTTTACCTCTTTGACAGTTTTATCCGCCTGACTATTTTCAATCGGGGGTAAATGTTTTTCGATGTATAGCATGTCTATCTCAGGAGGAAAAATGGGCATCCAATGTAAAATAGAAGATGGCCCCGCAGCGGCGGACCGGGATATGAGAAATATCCTGTGCAGTTCGAAGACAATAGCCGTCGTCGGCATCTCGGCCAAAGAGGAGAGCCCCAGCAACATGGTTTCAAAATATCTGATCGGGCAAGGTTTTAAGGTGATAGGGGTCAATCCAAAGTGCGACGAAGTTCTGGGAGCGAAATGCTATCCGGACTTGAAGTCAATTCCGGAGCACGTGGACATAGTGGATATTTTCCGCAGGGCCGACGCTCTTGCGGGCGTCGTTGAGGAGGCGATCGGAATCGGGGCCGGCGCGGTATGGATGCAGCTTGGCCTGGAAAACGCAGAGGCGGCCCAAAAGGCCAGGCGTGCAGGTCTGAGCGTTGTGATGAACAAGTGCATTAAAATAGAACACGCTAATCTTTCCGGCGGCCAAACGGCTTGAGACCTCTCGGGGCGTGGAGTTATCATTGACATGGAACAGGTATGGTTCGGCAAAACGGGTTTTAAGGTTTCGAGGCTTGTGCAGGGCACCTGGGTAACCGGGGGCTGGGCATGGGGAGGCTCTGATGAAAAAGAGTCCCTGCTCGCAATCCTGCGGGCGTTCGAAACCGGGATAAACTTCATCGACACTGCTCCCGTTTACGGATTCGGAAAATCCGAAGAGATCGTCGGGCGCGCGATCGCACAATGGGGACGTGAAAAAGTCACAGTAGCGACCAAATGCGGGCTCGAGTGGGACCAACACCGGCGAATCCGCCGAAATTCCAGCCCTGAGCGCATTATGGATGAAGCCGAGCAGAGCCTTCGCCGGCTCGGAGTCGACTGCATCGACCTTCTCCAGGTCCATTGGCCCGATCGGGACGCGCCTTTCGAAGATTCCATGCGTGCGCTGACAAAACTGCAGGAACAAGGCAAAATCCGCTGCTTCGGCCTGAGCAATTTCAGCCGCGAACAGGTCCTGGAATGGCTGAGAACGGGTCCCGTTTATAGCCTTCAACCTCCCTACAATATGTTCGAACGGCAAGCCGAAAAAGAGGTCCTTCCATTTTGTATTGGAAACGAAATCCCTACACTCGTTTACGGCGGGTTATGCCGCGGACTGCTTACCGGCAAATTCACCGGAAACGAAACTTTCCCAAGGGACGACCTTCGCCGGAACGATCCCATGTTCAAGGCGGACCGGTTCAAAAAATATGCGGACGCCGTGAAGGAAATCAAAGCGGTTGCAGCCGAATATGGAAAGACCCCCGCGCAGTTTGCCCTGAGATGGGCCATCCACCAGCCGGGGGTGACCTGCGTCATAGCCGGGGCGAGGACCGCGAAGCAGGCCGAAGAAAACGCGGGAGCGTTGGACTGGGAAATCAGGTCCAGCGACTTGACAAGGGTGGATGAGATCCTCGCGGAGCGCATCGGAGAGCCGGCGGGAGCGGTGGGCGCAAGTCCGGCCAAAGAATAATTAACCGTGAACGACCGCAATGAGCTTTTGTCCGCCTCGGACCGTTATCTCTCGTTTTTCAATGCGGCCGCAATCTGTGCAAGAGTTTTTCTTGCATCCCCAAAAAACCATCATTGTGTTAGGCCGGGCAAAAAGCTCATTTTCAACACCGGCAAAACCTGGATTCATGCTCCGTTTAAGGACGATTACGGCCTTGGACTCATCCACATTTAGAATCGGCATCCCATAGATCGGGCTGCCCGGTGTATCCTTTGCGGCCGGATTGACCACGTCATTGGCGCCGACCACGATGGAAACATCCGTCCTTCGAAAATCATCATTTATCAAATCAAGCTCGTAGAGTTGGTCGTAGGGCACGTTCGCCTCGGCAAGAAGAACGTTCATATGTCCGGGCATCCGTCCCGCAACGGGATGGATCGCATATCTCACGACGGCCCCGGTTTTTTCGAGCAGCTCCGCCAGATCGCGCACCGCGTGCTGCGCTTGCGCAACGGCCATCCCGTAACCCGGAACCATGATGACTGAGTCGGCAAGCTTCAGGAGCTCAGCGGCATCCTCAGGCGTCCCCTCCCGAACCATGCCGATGTCCTTCTCCGTCGATTTCCGTTGGGCCTTAGCTCCAAAAGCCCCGAAGACGACATTGCGGAACGAGCGGTTCATAGCTTTGCTCATGCGGACCGCCAAAATCAGTCCGGAGCCTCCGTCCAAGGCACCGCAGACAATGAGCACGGGAACGTTCAAGACAAAGCCTGTCGCCGCCGCAGCAAGACCGGCGTAGGAATTCAGCAGGCAGATGACCACAGGCATGTCGGCCCCGCCGATCCGAACGACCAGCAAAACGCCCAGAAGCAGCCCAATTGCAAGGATAGTGTTGAACAATACCTGCTGATCGGGTCTCGCCCCCAGAATGGCAAGAAGCGTTAGAGCTACGGCCAGGAGAACCAGATTCACCGCGTTTTGCCCCGGAAAAGTTTG
>JBELAB010000181.1:0-6183 GCA_049509275.1 Syntrophobacteraceae bacterium
GAGCACCGGGACATTGAAGGTAATCAGCAGCCCGACTTTACATCCTCCAACCTTGAGATAGGTAAGAATTTGCGCTTCGTGAACAGGCAGGAGCACTTCGACTGCTTTGATCTCTACGATCACAGAGTTCGATACGAGTAAATCCAGGCGGTAACCGCAATCTAGCTTTACTTCTTTAAACACAATCGGCAATGATTTCTGTCGTTCAAAACGAAGCGCCCTCAACCCCAATTCATGACAGAGACATTCCTCATAAGCGGATTCCAAAAGACCCGGCCCCAATGCCCGATGGACCTCAATCGCCGCCCCAATGACTTCCCTTGTCAGTTCGTTGATTTCCATTTTCTCTCTGCGGCCTCTGCGCCTCTGCGGTGAACACTTACCACCTTTCACCCTCATTGTTCACGGCCATCCGTTACAATCCCGTTTGCTGCTTCAAGCCGTTGAGCTTCTGGAGGAGTTCCCTGGTCGATTCCGAACCTCTTTGGTCGATTACGTGCGGAGTAATCGCCACCAGTAGTTCGGTCCGCTGCAGATCGGTGCTCCTGGTGGAGAAAAGAGGCGAGAACAGGGGTATGTCCTGGAGATAGGGGATCCCGGTTTTTATGACTGTATGCTGCGAGTTGATTATTCCGCCGATTACCACCGTTGAGCCGTTCTGGGCAAGAAGAGTGGTCTTTATGTTCCTTTCGGTAAACGTTGGCGCGGTACTCGAGTTGCCGACCGTAGCAGTGGTGCTCACCTCTCGAATCGTCTGTTCCAATTCGAGCCTGACCAGGCCTCCGGCGTTTATATGCGGCGTTACGTTCAGGATGACGCCGGTTTCCGCGTACTGGATCGTGTTGACAACCTCGGCCCCCGTGGTGACGCCGGTAACTGAACCCGTCGGCACCGGCACACTGCCGCCGACCGTAATGGTTGCCGCCATGTTGTCGGTGGCCAGCAGCGTGGGAGCGGAAAGCACTTTGACGTTGGTTTTGGAGGCCACAGCGCTCAGAAGCACCGCTATGTTCTGTGAATTAGCGACCCAGCCGAGGCCGAGCCCCGTTCCCGTCGATGTCGACGCCACTGTTCCGATAGCCTGGGTGATGACGCTGCCGATTGATGACGTTGACGTTGAGGTGGTGGACGATGATGATGAGGTGGTCGAGGTTGTAGCGCTGGACAGCCCTCCGAAAGAGAGGCTGCCCCCGGCGCCGGTGCCTGGATGGGTCTGATACCAGTATTGCACCCCGTAAGCGAAATCCTTGGTCAAGTCCACCTCGGCGACCAGCACCTCTATCAGTACGGCCCTCGGAACGATATCGAGGGTTTCGATCGTCTTTTTTATCTTTCCGTAATCGACGGCGTTTGCCCGGACGACTATCGCGTTATTGACCTCGTCGGGAATTACCATCACCTCACCGGTGAAAATGCCTCCGGGCTTTGGCGACCCGGTCGTTGCCCCGGTCGTCGTTGCGCCGGTCTTCGCTGCGCCGGCGCTCGATGTCCGCGAAGAGGCGCCCCCGAATGAGCTTCCGGAAACCGACCCGGTCGAGCCGACGCCGCCCGTCAGGCCGCTGCCGCCTGCCAGACTGGTGCTGCCGGAGGTGCCCCCGCCGAAGGGGCCGCCGCCGCCGCCGAAGGGGCTGGCGCCGCCTCCAGTCGTGCCGGAGGCGCTGCCGGTTGCGGTGTGCCCGGACGGCACAATCTGCTGTCCCATCCCGCCGCCGCTTCCAATCCCGAGCACCGAGCTCACGATCGCAGCAATGTCTCGCGCCAGGCCGTTCTGAAGGAAGTACACATAGATTTCTTCCTGGGTCCCTAACCCACGTACATCCAGGGCCTGTATCCATTGCCGGGCCGATTTGAGCAGTTCGGGGTTCTGAGCCATAACCAGCACGCCCCTGTAATTGTTCAGGGGAATAAGCGCCAGGCTGTTCTTGATGGCGCTCTCCTTGAACCCGCCAAGCTTGCTCATGAGAGATTCCATCCCCTGAACGGCGTCCTGAGGAGCTATCGAAGAAAGGGGGATGATCTCCATGCTGACTTCCTGAAGAACATTTATATCAATCGTCTTGAGAAGATTGATAAGGACGCGGGCGTTATCGGTATCTTCAATGAAGATAAGGCTGTTGGTAAGCGGGTCGGATACGATCTTCCTGCCCGGGGTCAGAAAAGGGGTGAGCAGGTTGATCGCCTGCTTGTGCTCCATGAATCGGAGCCGATAGATTACTATGAGCGGCCTTGAGCCTTTTTCGTCTTTGAGCAGTTGCGTATTGGCTACAGGAAGACCGCTGCCTCCCGTTTTCTGGGCCACCTGAATGAAATAAAACCCTTTTTTGGGGATGATGCTGATCCCATTTGCTTCATAGGCCCTTGTCACCATCTGCAGGAGCTCGTCGTTTTCGAAATCACCGTCGATATACATGCTGATCCGGCCCTGAAGGGTCTGGTCCATCACGTAACTGAGCTTCAATTGATCGCTGAATATCTGATTGGTGACCTCGGCAATATCGGCTTTCTCGAAATTAAGGACGATTCGCTGTCTTTCCTTCTGCCCAGGCACGTGCGACCCGGCGGGGATTTCCTGGGTTGAAGGGCCTAAGAGTCCCGTCTGAACGGGGGAAATAACGGGCTTTATAGGGGGCTTTCTTTGCGGCGGCAGGGCCCCTAGGGAAACTGTTTTGGAACCCGCCCCCTGGTCCTCCTTCACCTGTGTCTCGGCTGAGAATTTATCAATAGCCCCGGCCTTGGATGAGTTGATTTGGTCCGGTGTGGAAGCAAAGGGGGATTCAGGGGGCGGGGCCGCCGGCCGGGCGGCTTGAGGCTGCGGCATCCGGCCGACCGGGCTCTGCGGTGAAGATTGGCATGAAATAGAGGTGATTACCACTATTATTGCCAGGATAGACTGGCACGTTCTCATTTAAGGTCCCCCCTTGGCAGAGAACTGCAGACCGGCGATTTCAAGTGTAGCGATACTATATCACAATCGTTGAATCGGCAACAGGATAACAGGCCCGAAGCGGGAAGCGCTAAAAGCGGCGCCGTACTAGGATTTTTCTCCTTTTTCCATGAGCGCTGCAAGAATTACGTTTACTACAAGGTCGGGTCCATTGGATTTTTGTACTTTTTGTATATTAATTTCCTGCACCTGGATGGCGAACTCAGAATTCTTGACCCTGGAAAGAAAATAGTGCAGCCCATCGATGTTGGTTTCGACATTGAATCTGAGATGCACTTCCTGATAAAGACCGTACTCCTTGCTTGCAAGCACCTGGTAGGTCTTGATGTCCATTTTCTGCCCGTCAGCCCCGCCCTTTGATGAAAGCAGGTCTCCCAGAGAGGCGGCGAGCTGGTACGGGTCGGTCCCCCGGAACAGTTTTTTTTGCATCTCCCTGAGCTCTCCCTCATGCCTTGCGAGTTTGTCCTGAATGCTTTGGCTCTGTTTGAGCTTTTGTTCGTATTTGGCGATGAGTTCCTGCTGCTGTTTTATTTTCGAATCAAGAGCCTCTTTCTGTGCCGCTATCGGCACGATCAGGATAAAATAAAGTGCCGCCAGGGCCGTGACCACGATGGCTGAACCCGCTATTGACGATCTGTGTTTCCCGATATCCGCGATTCTTATCTTCGGAATTTTGACTTTCATTGCGCGCTCTCCTCGGGGGCCTGCTCACCGGCTGCTGCGCCCTCTTGAGGCGTCTCACCGGCCTGATGTTCTTCAGCCGGGGAGGGAGGGCCTTCAAGCAGTCCTTTTTCGGTGACGGCCGCTTCGGCAGCCGGACCCTCACTCAAAACCTCACCGGGTGTTTCGGGCGGCAGCGCTTCGAAATTTTTTTTCAGCTTCTCCATATCCAATTGAAGCTGGACGTTAAACCTCTCCATGTCGGTCCCGGGGTCTCGGGTTACAGGAGAAGCGAATTTGACGTCGCTAAACCCCTCGGTTTTCGACAACTCGGTGAGATACTTGATCGCCGATTTGCTTTCGCCCCTGAGAATGAGCTGTCCTTGGCGAAGTGAGAAGTAATTGAGCCAGGTATCCCCAGGAGTGAGCCGGGTAAGGAAGCTCAGAAGCTCCAGGAGCTGATAGTCTTCGCTTTTGAACTGCGACAGTGTTTTCTGATCTTCCTGAAACTTCGTAATACGCGTCTGGATCTGCTCGATGGGTTTCCACCGGGCTTCGAGCTGATGGATTTGAACTTTGAGGGCATTGCTGGTCTGAACCATGCTTGAGATCGAGTGCGACTGATAGAGACCATAGAGGGCGAAAATGAAAATGAGCGCCGCCAGAGGCGCGGCAATTCGAGGAATTTGCCATGGCTTCAACAGGATTTCGGAATCGAAAGTGTGAATGGCGTCCTGTTTTAGCAGATTGCGAAGCCAACTGGTGACTAAAGACTCAGGGATTTCTTGCGCCTTCACCGGCAACCCCGCCTTGGCCCAGATTGCGGCCGGACCTTCGGGAGAATTGCTCTCCCCTGGTGCGCAGACAAGATGGATGTGCGGCCCGAACTCCTCGTTGCCGAGGCATTTGAGGTTTTCGCCAAACAGTTTCAAGCCATGGAAAGACTTACCGACCACCGCAGAATTCAAAAAGGCGCCCCGGTAGAAGCGATGTACTTCCAGATCCTCATCATCCAGACCTCGGACAATGATCTCGCACTCTTTTCCCCCATCATCGATCAGGGGCAGCAAAGCTGAAAACGACAGCGCGCTCGGCGCTACGGCGAAGGTATGGAAAAGCTCTCCATTGAGCGCCTGGTTCAGTTTGTCGTAAATCTCCCTTTGAATGGAGAAAACGGGGACTGAAACATGCTGATTCAACGCCACCGGCGGCCCGGAAAAATGCAGGGTCCTGTCGTGCTCCAGAAAGATGTTTTCCTGCCAGTCGAAGTTGATCGCCTCACCGAGCTGGTCCTTTATCGACAGGGGGTAGTATTCACTGTGGACCGAATAGAAAACGCTCGACACAATGGCCAGCAGGGCGCTTCCTTTCCTGCTTTTCGGCTTGAGGTTCAGATATTGGAGATGATCGAAAACCGATTCACCCCGAGGGACAAGAGATTGTTCGGCTACTCCGATTTCCCACGATCTCCAGTGCCTGTGCGCCTGTATAACCTCTATCCTGTGAGGTTCCACATAGACAACATGTAGGCTGGTCGGTCTGTATTTGATTATGCTCTTTAGCATAACTATTCCTTATGAAGCGAATTGAAGGACTTGGGGCTCTGCCTACATCACTTTCCTGCTTAATATCCGGTACGGTTTTTCGCCGCCGCTCGTGTAGCGTACCGTTAGCCAGACGCCCGCACTCGGGGGCCCGTTTGCGGATTTCCCAAACGAAAGAATGCGATAGACGCTTCCGGGTCTCCAGAATTTCAAGGAATCCTGTTGGCCTCCAATGCCTTGCGACAAGTTTGTATTGCCCCCATATATCGTCAACAGGCTGAAGAGGGAATTTTGGGCCGGAATTACAAGATCCTGAAAAATCTTCGGGGACTCGCCCATCCTTTCATCTATTCCATTATCGTAGCCGTAAAAAAGCTCCTGGTTGAGGCCCGGGACGAGCAGCAACTGATCCAGGCCGGTGAGCGGGCCATTGAACGGAATGTAGTTAAGGCCCGCCTTGATATAATCATCTTTTTCCATCCCTTGAGGCCGGGGGATAGCGCCGGCATGGGTAAAATCAATTATCCGGTCCGCCAGCTTCTCCGAGGTCAATTCATCGGCGCCGGCACTTTGAAGCACCTGCATGAGTTGAGCCTCCTGGGCCGCGTTGACGTTTACCTTGATCTCTTCAGGTTCGATAATCACAACGGCGATGCCGCTATTATACTCGACTATGCGTGGCAGTCCATCGGGCTGCCAGTTCAGATCGAGGGGCTTGTCCATCTTAAGTGGAGGCGCCTGGCCCATCCGCGCCAAGGCTTCATAGCATCCCCCAATGGCAAGATAGAGGGCCTGGGCGTCCCGTATCGAGTGAATCCGGTCCTCTCCCAGCAGCCGGGTCTGGGCGCTTATCTGGAATGCAAACCACATGATAAGAGCGCAACTCCACAAAACGGCGATAAGCACAACACCCCTTACGGAGGACAGAGGACGGAGAACGGAGGACAGAGGACGGAGAACGGAGGACAGAGGACGGAGAACGGAGGACAGAGGACGGAGAACGGAGGACAGAGGACGGAGAACGGAGGACAGAGG
>JBELAB010000182.1:0-9675 GCA_049509275.1 Syntrophobacteraceae bacterium
GGAATCTGCCGACCCTGGTGCCTGCGTCAACGGCGGTGAGAATAAAGACCGCTTCAAACATGATCGCAAAGTGATACCAGTACTTCATCAAGTTCTTCATATAGGGAATCGAATCGAAGATGTAGGCCATGCCGACGGCAAGGGATACGGCGCCACCCGGCCTGCCCTGGATTTTTTCCTGAACCTCCGTAGCGAGCCTGTTGAGGTCTACGGTAGGCATACCAAGTTTGAGAAACTCCGCAGGCGCTGAGTTGATGGCAAAATAGTCCGCCGGAATAAGGACGCAGGCTGCGATTAGGGCCATAACGGCTACAAAACCCTCCAGGAGCATGGCGCCGTAGCCGACAAATGGGATATCCTGTTCATTACCGATCATTTTGGGCGTTGTGCCTGTTGCAATGATGGCGTGAAAACCGGATATGGCGCCGCAGGCGATGGTGATAAAGATGTAGGGGAAGACATGGCCGGGGATGACGGGTCCGCCGCCGCCCGTAAACTGCGTGAGCGCCGGCATTTTTAGTTCGGGATGAACGAAAAGAATTCCGACCGCCAGCGTAGTGATGGTGGCTATCTTCAGATATGTTGACAGATAGTCTCGCGGCGCCAGAAGAAACCATACAGGCAGTACGGATGCAATGAATGCATAAAGAGGAATAGCAATGGCAATCTGATGCTTGCTCAGTTTCAGAAACTGGGCCAGTGTTGATGTCGGTTCGATTGCTCCTCCGAAGTAGATGGCTGCGGCGAGCAGGGCAACACCAAATATACTGGCCGTCTTAACGTCGCCGGGGCGAATCTTGTACATCCAAAGACCCATCAAAATGGCGATGGGAATGGTGGCGCCCACAACGAAGACGCCCCAGAAGCTTTCAAAAAGGGCGTTCAGAACGGCAATCGACAGACCCGCCAGCGTGAGAATGAGAATAAAGAGAAAAGCAAATGATGCGACAATCCCGACGGCCTTGCTGACTTCGCTCTCGGCGATTTTGGCAAGGCTTTGCCCCTTGTGGCGTATGGAAGCAAAGAGGACCACCATATCATGGACCCCCCCTCCCAGAACGCAACCGATAATGATCCAAAGGGCTCCGGGAAGAAAACCGAATTGCGCCGCCAATACCGGACCGAGAAGAGGCCCCGCGGCAGCAATGGCGGCAAAATGGTGCCCAAATAGAACGTACTTATTTGTTTTCACGTAATCGATGCCGTCCGCGCAGGTTTTTGCAGGCGTCGGCCGATCAGTCCTTATCCCCAGGACTTTGTGCGCAATGAAGAGACCATAAAACCTATAGGCGATAGCAAATATGCACAATGCAACAAACACCAGCGTCAGAGCATTCATCTAAAAAACCCTCCCTTCTTAGGCTTGTCACTGATAAACCCAAATAATGGGTGAATCCCCATTTGAATATCCTTATTGTGCGAATATTTATTCAAATAACTACATGATGTTTAACAAAAAAGTCCCCTTTTCAGGTAATATGCGTTTGCTCGGCGACCCTGAAAAGGATACGCCTGAAAAGTGAATGCGAACGTAGCACAAAAACAGCAAAAAGAACAGGGTTTGACCCCTCAAGAGCAATTCACCGGGAAAAATTTAACCGGATTTGGTGGCGTGGGTTTGCTCCGCCGGTTCTTTGAAAAATGCAAGTTGCGCAAACCGAAGAATTTTTCAATATACCTGCTCAAATTGCTTGACTTACCGGGTCGAGGAGAGTTCCATTTATCACACCGACCAATTATCAACGAATTGATTTGGCCAAACCCCGCCTCGTTGGAATATATATTCCGGGAGTTTGCCATTTCAGGCAGAGCAGTTTCAGGCAGGTCATTATTACAGTCTTCGGCAAAGAGAAGGGGACTTTAATGAATGCGCTGACCCTTGTATTCGTAGCCCTGTGTGTCTTTGCCCTGGCCTACCGTTACTACGGCATGTTCATAGCGAACAGGGTCCTGGGAGTGGACCCAAACAGGCCCACTCCGGCCCACACGCTCAAGGACGGCATCGATTACCACCCGACCAACAAGTATGTCCTTTTCGGACATCATTTTGCGGCCATCGCCGCGGCAGGTCCCCTGCTTGGACCGGTCCTCGCAGCTCAGTTCGGCTATCTGCCGGGCGCGCTCTGGATCATCGTCGGAGCGGTAGTTGCGGGGGCGGTGCATGATATGGTCATTCTTTTCGCTTCGATTCGCCATGAAGGCAAAAGTATCTCGCTCATCGCCGAATCGGAGATCGGAAAGGCTGCCGGGGTCGTCACCAGCTTCGCCGTATTGTTCATTCTTATCCTCATTCTTGCGGGGCTTTCCCTGGCTGTCGTAAATGCTATGATGAAGAGCCCCTGGAGCGCTTACACCGTCATCTGCACTCTGCCCATCGCCTTTATCATGGGTATCTGGATGCACATGATCAGACCTGGAGACGTGGCGGGTGGGAGTATCATCGGCGTTGTGCTCCTTGCCCTGGTAATTGTAACCGGCCCTTTTATAGCCGCTCATCCCGTGTTCTCAAAATGGTTCTATCTGTCCCAAAATCAATGCGCCATTTTGATTCCGGTTTACGGTTTCGCGGCGTCAGCCTTGCCGGTCTGGCTGCTCCTGGTTCCCCGCGATTACCTTTCAGCATATCTTAAGCTGGGAACCATCTTCGCACTTGCAATAGGCATCGTCATTGTCCATCCGCACCTTGAGATGGCGCCTTTAACTAAGTTCATCAGCGGCGGCGGCCCCCTTGTCGCTGCCCCCGGTTCGCTCTTCCCATTCCTTTTCGTTACTATTGCGTGCGGCGCTTTATCGGGCTTTCACGCGATAATCGGCACCGGGACAACGCCGAAAATGGTAAACAGCGAGAAGGACATCCTTTTCGTAGGGTATGGAGCGATGCTTGTCGAAGGCTTCGTGGCGATAATGGCCCTTATTGCCGCCTGCGTGCTTGTTCCTTCCGATTATTTCGCGATCAATGCCACTGCTGAAGCCTATAAGACCCTTGGCATGTCGCCTGTACACCTTCCACAGTTGGTCCTGGCGGTCCAGGAAAATGTCCAGAGCAGGCCTGGAGGCGCTGTTTCCCTGGCGGTCGGAATGGCCTATATATTCGGCTCCGTTCCCTTCATGAAAGGGCTTATGTCATACTGGTATCATTTCGCCATCATGTTCGAGGCCGTTTTCATCCTGACCGCAGTCGACACCGGAACACGGGTGGGAAGATATCTCCTCCAGGAAATAATCGGGAGGGTCATTCCCAAGTTTTCCGAGAAAAGATGGATACCCGGCATTGTCTTCACAAGCGCCCTGTTCGCCTTCATTTGGGGATACCTGGTTTACACCGGGGATATCAGAACGATCTGGCCGCTGGCGGGCATGAGCAACCAATTGCTTGCTGCGTGCGCCCTGATTATCGGAACGACCATGATTATGGGTATGGGGAAAATGAAATACTCATGGATTACCGCCGTTCCCGGAATTCTCATGCTGCCCGTCACAATGACCGCAGGCTACTACCTGATAATAACCAACTATGATCAGGGCAAGTACCTGCTCGTTGGCCTTGCAGTCTCACTTATGACTCTGCTGGCGATTGTTTTCGTCCTGGCCTTCAGAAAATGGTATCTACTTGCGCAGGAACAGCCGAAGATAATCGGAAAGATGATGCCGACCTCCTGATAAAAATCAATAAAGCCCCGGATCGAAGCTTTTGGCTCCGGGGGGCCGGGGATGTTTCATAAGTTTGGGAAGGTTTTTCTTACGGAGAATTGCTATGAACTCGGTATTGGTGTTGAGCATCGCCTTTGTGGTGGCTATTGTGGGCTATTACCGTTATGCGCGCTACATTGACCGTAAAGTCATGATGGCTGACCCCAAGAGGACCACTCCAGCCAACATGTACATGGATGGCGTGGAGTTCATACCCACCAGCAAGAACGTGCTTTTCGGCTACCAGTTTAAATCCATTGCCGGGGCCGGACCAATCATCGGGCCGATCATCGCCATCCAGTGGGGCTGGGCGCCCGCCCTTCTCTGGATTCTCCTGGGGACCTTTTTTATCGGCTGGGTGCAGGACTATGCGAGCGCGATGATAGCCATGCGCACCGAGGGCGCCTCGCTCGGAGGGCTCAGCTATCGCCTGGTCTCCCCCAGGGCCCGGCTGATTCTTCTCTCTTTCATGTATTTTTACCTGCTGCTCATCGCGGGTGCTTTCGGAAACGTTGTTGTAAGCACGGCAATAGGGCTGAAATCGGCCCCGATGGCCTGGCTTTTTCTGACTCTGGCCGGCATTCTGGCAGGTCAGATGATCTATCGGTGGAAAAAGGATATCATTCTCACAACCGTTGTCACAGTACTGATCGCGATGTCTGGTATCTACCTGGGGACCATGGTGCCGTCGGACAGCATCCTTGGAACGGCGCTTTCCAACAATCGGATGCTGTGGGCTCTAGTGGCCCTGGTTTTCTGCTACATTGCAGCGGTGCTTCCCCTCTGGAGATTCGTTCTTCCCATAAACTACGTCGCTTCCTACATAGTCTTTCTCGGCCTGCTTTTCGGGATAATCGGGATATTCCTCTCACGCCCCGATTTCACGCTTCCCGCTGTGACCGATTTCAGCATCAAGATCGGCCCGATCTGGCCTATCATGTTCGTGACAATCGCCTGCGGCGCCATCTCGGGGTGGCATAGTATTGTTTCAAGCTCCGGAACGGCGCGTCAACTCGAAAACGAACTCGATGCCCGACCGGTGGGCGCGGGCGTTATGTTTGTGGAAATGATTCTGGCGGTTTTCGCCTTGATTATCGCGGGAACTATTTACGCCTCTCCGGCCGAATACGGAGCGGCTATCGCCAAAGGACCCGGGGTCATATTTGCCGCTGGCGTCGCCAAGTTTTTGAACGTGCTCGGGCTTCCCCTCGACCTGGGAAGATCGTATGGCAGCGTCATGATGATAGTGCTGGCCATCACCATTATGCAACTGGTTATCCGGTTCATGAGGATGGCGGCCTCAGAGCTGCTGGGCGACGTCAGCCCGGTTTTCAAAAACCCGCATGTCGGGACCCTTGTCGCCAGCTTTTTAACCGCCGCACTGGTCCTTACCGGATGGTGGCAATACTTGTGGGTGCTTTTTGGTGGAGCAAACCAACTGATGGCCTCTCTTGCCCTGATGCTGGCAACCATTTGGCTCGTCTCCGAGGGCAGGGCAACGGCCTGGGCTTTCTATCCCATGATTTTTATGTTCGTCACAACCGTTGCAGCCCTTCTCTACACCTCGTATTCCCTCCTGAGCAAAGTGTTTTCGGGAGCAGTCCAGGGAGAGGCGCTAATCGGAAACACCCTGATGGGAGTAGTGGCCGTTTTCCTTGTCATCGCGGCGCTGGTGCTCGCCTGGGAGGGCCAGAAGGCATTCCGAAGATACAGGTCGCTGAGGGCCGCGAGTGTGGTGGCCTGATGTTTGCTCGACAAACTACGGGTTAGCGGGAGAAATCCATGACTGATGAAGAAAAGAAAAGAGGAGGTTTTTTCAAGGCCGTAAAAGACTTCGTGTATGGCGTCGCGGCTCACGACTCGACCCGGTTCGCTCTCAAGACCAGGGCAAGCATGGAGCACCTTTTCATGCTGATTACCATGGGAGATATGCTCGGGGTGCCCGTTCTGCCGCCCTACTATTCGCTCAGGCTTCTGCCCTACGCGGTCCCCCGGATTTCCACCTGGAAAAGGCGGATGCTGAGGGAAAAAGACCTGACTGACTCCCTGGCCTGATGCGCCCAATAAGAACTCCACGCCCCGATGGGCATGGGAGTTTGCCCGCGATCAGCCGGCTTGGAATGCGGGATTGCGGTTCGCTCGAGATTTTAAGGAACTAATGTCTCTAGATCAGAAAGGAAGGTGGTCGCCATTTCGCTGGCACGCATTTTCGAACAGTATCCGGACCGGCGCTGCATCGTGTTCGGAGGTAAGGGCGGGTCGGGAAAGACCACCTTTTCCGCCGCAACCGCCTACCATCTGGCTAAGCAGGGCAAGCGCGTTCTGGTTTTTTCAGCAGACCCGCAGGCTTCGCTCAGCGATATCTTCGAACAGGACATCTTCGGCAAGGGGCCAGTAGAGATAATGCCGGGACTGTTCGCCCAGGAAATCGATGCTGAGCGCCGCGTGCGCGAGTACCAACAGGAGGTCCGACAGAAAATCCTGGACATGCAGCTATATACAGGCCGCCGCCGCGAAACCCGCCATGGAGGAGAGCGCCATTTTCGACGCTGTGGCGGACATTGTGGTGAATGGAGGCTACGACTACTACATTTACGACCTCGTGCCGCTGGGCCACGCCCTCTATTATCTCAGCATGGCGTCGGTTTACGATGCCTGGATCGACAAAATCACAAAGCTGCGCATGGAGATGAACGAGTATGAAAAGGTTGCTGCGGTCATGAGGAGAGAGAAGCAACTGGATGAGGACGCCATCCTGAACGAATTACTCTACATAAAGGATAGGATCGACAAGTCCTCCGGCATACTGACAGACAGGAGCAAGACCTCTTTCTTCCTCGTGCTCACGGCCGAGGAGATGGTGATAAACGACACTGTGAAGGCAGCAGAGCTTTTTGCTAAATTCGACGTCCCGCTGAGCGGCTACCTTATCAACAGGGTCCTTCCGGCTGAACTCCGGAGCCAGAAGATTCCGGAATTTTTTAAAAACCGCCTGACCATGCAGGAGCGCAACATGAAGGTGATCGACGAAAAGTTTCCGGGGCAGATTCTCGCGTCGGTTCCCGAGATGGAACGAGACGTGACCGGACTCGCCATGATCGACCGCATGGCGAAGGCTATGTACGCATAACCGACTCTGACGGAAACGATTCCAGGGGGGCGAAGGTGGCCGGCATTACGCTTAGCATGATTCAATTCATGAAAGATCATCCTCGGCTGAAATATATTTTTTTCGGGGGCAAGGGAGGGGTCGGCAAGACGGTGGTGGCCGGAGTTGCGGCCCTGTGGGCGGCGCAGCAGGGCAAAAAGACCCTCCTCGCCTCGACCAACCCGGTGCATAGCCTCTCAAGCCTGCTCGACCAGGATGTATCCGGAAAACCTACTCCTATCCTAGGTGTGGACAACTGCTTCGCCTGCGAAATAGATACCACGGACACTGTCGAACGATCCAAGCGCGAGATCCGCGAAAAGATAAACTGGTTCCTGGAATTTGCGGATATCACCACCAAGGCGGAGGATTTTATAGAATGCGCGACCATGAACCCGGCTTTCGAAGAATCCGCCATGTTTGAAAACATGCTGGATATAATGTCCCGTGATCAATACGAGTTCTATGTCTTTGATACCGCTCCCACCGCCAATACCCGGCGGCTGCTGGGGATGTCAAAAGTCTGTTCGCTCTGGGTGGAAAAGATGCTGAAGAGCAGAGAGGAAGCGAAATCGCTCCGGCAGATGCTCTCTTTTTCGAAAAAAAAACAAGAACAGGACCCCTTGCTCGAATACCTCCTGAATTTCCGGGAACGGACGGCCAATGCCAGGGGCCTTTTGACCGACGATGCGCTTACGGCATTTTTCTTCCTAACCCTTCCGGAGAGCCTGCCAATAGCCGTCATCACGCGTTTTATCAACTGGTTAAATGAACTAGGAATTCCGCTCGGAGGAGTGCTCGTAAACGGCCTTATTCAGAAGGACAAGGTGGGAGCGGATGCCGCCGAATTCGTGCTCAACCGCGTAAAAATGCAGGACGAGCACATGAGAGAAATCCACCAAATTTTCGGAGATAAGCTTAGAACTGTAATCCCGCTTCTCGAAACCGAAATAAAAGGAACCGAGAAACTCCTGCGGACCGTGGACCATGTTTTCAAACCCAATGGGGGAGCATAGGCCCGGATAGATAGACGGCGCACAAATCAATATGGACACTGACTCGACAGGACCGGAACCCATTCTTATAAGAGAAACTCCATAGAATGAATATTGTGTTTTTAACTCTTATTGAAGGGAGAGCAAAATGAAAGCCAATGGTTCCGGACTCCTTGAACTCATGTGCACAGCCGTCGAAATAAAGGAGAAAATGAAAGCTCTTTACGCCGGCGCAGCGGGAAAATGCGGCGATCCTGTCGGCACGGAAACTTTCGAGATGTTGCGGGATATGGAGCAAAAGCATCTGGACAGGCTGAACGCGATATATGCCGACCTGGCCAAAGGCTCAAGCGATCTGGACGCCTGCCGCTTTTATGACTTCGAAGCCCTGGGCAGGAGCGAAGTCATCCACCAGCTAAAGCAGAAGCGGGAAACGATCTCAAAGGCATGCATGGACGATGTTGCCGCAATTGAGAGCGGGATGGAACTGGAGAACAAGGGCATAGAATTTTTTCAGGCCAGGCTCAAAGAAGCTGCCGAGCCGATCGAGCGTGAATTTTTGAGCCACATGCTGGCTGAGGAGAGGTCCCATTACATACTGCTTGCGGATTTGAGATTTTACTACATCGATACCGAACACTGGTTTATGGAAAAAGCGAAAACGGGCCTGGACGGGGCATGATCGAATTGGAGACAGTCGCATCGGCTCTCTCGTGTTTACGTGATTGAAATTAGGGTTTATACTGGCTTCGGTTAAAGAGTCAAACCGGGGTGCGGTTATTTTTGCTCAGAGCTCAGCCATTTCACGTCCCATCACCAAAGCGAGGGAGTTCAGATGGATTTGATCGTTTATCAGGTCATGGCTGGGCTGTTCTGCATAACGGTCGTGTTTTCGGTCAGCTATTTTGCCGGGTACCGCACGTATGGCCGAAAATTCAAAGCCCGGGCAGCCTGCGAGCGCGAGGAGATGCTCACTATCGAGCGGGCGCTCAAGGCCTTTTGGGATAATGAGAAGCAGAAGCTCGAAAATGGCAAGGCGGAGCTCGAACAACGCATTCAGTTTCTCGAAAGCAAGCTGGAACAGTACCGGAGAAAAGCTGCCGGAGTCGGGATGATGGGGCTGCGCAAAAACAAGCTCAGCGACATGCTGGTCACGCTGCTTATCGAAAACGAGTCCCTGGAAGAAAAACTTTTCCTGCAGAACCTGAAACTCAAACAGGAGAGGGACGAATTTCTGGAAAACGAGCTCCGCAGCATCAGCTATAAACGTGTCCTGCTGTCTGAACTCATGACCCAGACCGAAGTGCGGCGCGAAATGGAGAAGATCATAAGCGACAGGTCACGCCTCAAACGCCTGGAACTCCGGCAAAAAGACCCGGGGTCTCTTGACTACGCCCCGGCTAACGATGATGAAAACGAAGAAAAGACCGCCCTGTCCTGACCCGCCATCACCCATTGTCTCCCACCTCGTAGGATAGACTTATATGCAACCCTTTGCTATGTGCTTAACACTTTGCGATATGCTTCGCGGAGCGCGGAAGGCGACCGCCGTACGGTCTATCGGCCTCGTTGGGGGTTCGCGGGGAGCCTTCGGCGCGATCCGCTGCTCCGCAACAGCAGATTGATTTATCATAATATCAATGGATTATGGCATTGCAGCGCGTGCTGCGCCCGGGGAAAACCGCGTTCAGAATGAAACCTTTCGAGCTGAGAAGCCAGTTTGAGCCAACCGGGGACCAGCCTCAGGCAATAGAGATGCTGGCGTCGAATATACTTGGCGGGGCGCAAGAACAGACCTTGCTCGGAGTAACGGGGTCCGGCAAGACTTTCACTATGGCTCAC
>JBELAB010000183.1:0-6173 GCA_049509275.1 Syntrophobacteraceae bacterium
GTCAAACTTGATAGCTCCGAGAATATCTGCACGGTCTTGGACTACCGCGCCATCGTCATTCCGGCGGCGCTTTTGAGCTGGAATCCAGCAGATTTTCGGAGGTTAGTATACAGCTATAGCCAGCGCTTCAAATTGGCAACGGATACCTTTAAAGACCCTGACGAGACACAAGAACCTGGATTCCGGCTCAAACACTGCCGGAATGACGACCTGACTCCCGGAAATGTCAAACTCTGCGAGTCCGCCGGCAGAGCCGGAGGATTACCCTGTCATTTAAGGTTAAAAAACGCCGCAATTGCGGCGGTAGGCGGGCGATTCAATTTAGAACGGCAGCGCTTGAGGACTTCGAGAGTATGACGGAGGAAATATCCGCAAGCATTTTGCTCTTGAGTTGCAGACATGAGGCGTCATTAGACATGATCATATCAAGCTGGCGAGTGTGGATGAGCAGGTATCCCAGGATTTTGAGCTTTTCCTTCATCATCTCTTGATCGTAGCCTTCCAGACGCGCCGTCACACCGTCGCTTTCGATTTCACTCCTGAATTCGAACTCTTCGAGGATATCGCCCACAAAGCGTGCGCGGAGCACACGCCTGCCATGGTCGGCGGCGCCGCCCTTAAAAGCGAAACTGATGTAGTTATCGCTGACCCTTTCACCCACAAGGGCCTCGACGCTCGTGAAATGAAAACCGAACCGGGAACTGAGGCTGCAAAAATTCTTCGATATCATAAAATAATTACGGTTCGCATAGATGGAAGGCATGGAAGGATCGAGCGCCGGATTGGAGCTGGCTTCCATGAGGATAGACATGAAACCCTTGGAATCCATTGGCGGAGGTCCTTCCCACGGCACGGCGACAATCCCTTCCCAAAGTGCAAGCATGGGGATCGAGATGATATTGTCCAGATCCACGAACTTGCCAGGCACATCCTCTCTGAACCCGTCATCAAGGTTTAGCACCCACCACTGCATGGGAATCAGGCACACCAACTGCTTGCCTGCCTTTTCCGAGAAATGGTGATCCTTTCCGAAACTGAACATCTCCATGACAGATTTCTCGTGGCAGAATCTGGTTATATCGTGAAAGCTCCGGCACTGGGCAGGTTTGAAATTCGACCCCTCCGGATCAAGCAGATGCAGAGGGATTATATGCTCGGATACCCTCTTCAGGATGTCCAAAACTGGAGAGCCATCCATAAGACCTTTGGATGTTTCCTTATCTCGGAGCAAGGGTTCGATTTTCCCTCTGCACACTCTGAGGCCGTCCGCATCGACCGTAACCGGCTGACCGTTTTCCAGCAAATCGGTTGCGCCTTCCAGTCCCAGAATTGCCGGCACGCCGAATTCTCTGGCCACATTGGCGAGATGTCCGGCCGCCGTCCCCTGTTCGGCGACAAGGGCCGAGGCCCGGTCGAGCAAAGCGGCCCACCTGGGCAGCGCCTGCTTTACAACCAGGACTGCTCCCCTGGGGAAAAGAAGGACCTCGCTTTCTTTCCTGACCACGAAAACCGGCCCAAACCCGGCTCCGGGACTTGCAGTAAGACCGCCCGAAACGATCACTTCACAAGCCGGAATGCCGCAGCCACCCGGCCCCAATTCGGCGATCGCGTTCCTCTGCCTGAGCGGGCGGCACTGAAGCGTTATTATTTGCCCTTTGTCGTCTAGGGCCCATTCGATATCCTGGGCAACCCCGTAATGATCTTCTATCCGGAGGGCGATACTCGCCAGCTCCAGCGCAGTACGATCGGAAATGGAAGCCCGGGATCCCTCATCGCCGACGATTTCAAGCCGGCAGACACCTTCGTCCGGGTAGCAGACAAATTTGCGCCGCTTTTCCGCTATGTGTTTTTTCACGATTTGAGGCGGATGATTTCTGGAGACTGCAAAAAGATCGGCCGCAACGGTGCCGTCCACCACCGATTTGGGCAAGCCAAACACTGAGTGAATAAAAATCCGTACATCATGCATATCAAGAGGATTTCTCGAATAAATAACCCCACCCGCCACAGGGTTTACCATGGACATGCACCCCACGCACATGTCGACGTCTTCGTCGCGAATTCCCCTGTTCAACCGATAGATGATCGCCTGGAGGCTGTACTTACTTGCAGCTATTTCCTTGTAGGCGTAGATGAGGTTGTCGGCGCTGACATTCAATTCGGAGCGGTACAGCCCGGCAAAGGAGCTTTGCGCGGAATCTTCACAAAGGGCGCTGCTGCGAAGCGAGACTTTCACCCCTTGCCCTTCTCTTCTTTCAAGTTCGGCATAGGCGTTTAAAATAGCTCTTTCCAGCCCGGCCGGCATACCGGTCCGGATGATCTGCTGCTGGATTTGTGCGCTAAGCGCGAACAGTTGATCCATTTCTTCCGCCGGAGATGACTGCATAAGGCGGTCTATCTCAGCCTGGAGGTCACCGGACTCTATGAATTCGCGAAACGCCCTCGAGGAAATTACAAAACCATTGGGGACCTTTATACCCAGGTGGTTGCGGATTTCCCCGAGGTTTGCCATCTTGTTGCCGGCCTCATCCGACCTTGTTTTATCTACGTCCTGGAGAGCAATTATCAGCGGACCGGCACTCGTTTCTTTTCTTTCGGACAGGATTTCAGTAATCCTGCCCTGAATCGATCTGAAGCTGTCGTACAGGTCAATATATTTGCCGGGCGCCAGTTGATCCATACACCTTATCATGCGAAAGATATTGACGGAGACAGCCGTGCAGTCAGCCCGAATAAAGGACATTCCGAACGGCGTGTCGCCTTTGCGGGCATCCTCAAGCTCAGACATGATCCGCAGGGCTTCGTTATTGGCGCTAAGGAGAAGCTTGAAATTATGGTACCTGGTCTGGAAGGCGGTGCGTAAAGCTTCGGCCTCCAACAGCGTGAGCGTCTTGTCCCTTTTGCGTATTCCAAGTTTTTGCAGGTATTCTTTTATTATTGAAAAGTTCATCAACCCGATGCGCCCCGCGTTTCCGCGAGCCCGGCTTTTTCATTCAGCCTTTTTCTTTTACAGGCGTCCTGTATTTTATATACCAGTTCGTCGATTTCGATGGGTTTCATAAGATAGTCAAAAGCGCCGATATCCATCCCTTCGATGGCCACTTCCATATTAGCATGACCCGTGAGCATGATCACTTCCACCAGATTGTATCTTTTCTTTATTTCACGCAAGGCATCAAGACCGTTCATACCCGGCATCTTTACGTCCAGGACGACGATATCGACGGGGGTTTCCTTCAATTGCTCCAGAGCCGCTTCCCCACTCGTTACGCCATTTACGGCCAGCTTTCTTTTCCTGAGCCTTTTGACCAGAGTCTCAAGGAACTCGACTTCATCATCCACAATCAGAACGCTTAAAGTTTCCACCTGCACAGCCTCCAAAGAGCCAGCGGCACACTCGATCCTACAGAGATAGACTATCAATAAGGTAATTAACCCCGCGCACATTAGTGCGCTGCGCGGCACAACCCCCGCCGGCTCACATTCGATTCTCGACACTGCGCCCAGCTAATATTATTGCCAATAAGCAGGCATTAATAAAGAAATTTCTTGAACAGTTCACCATCGGGCTTTTGACTCGGCAAATCCGAACCGGCCCGCCTTATGCCTTGAGTTCATCGCATGCATGGGGTTTTTCACGAAAGGCGAGTACGCGCTCACCGCCGAGCATTTGTCCTGAGCCGGATGGACACCAGCTATCGGGCCTGGTTGGCTGGTCCGGCATTAAGAGGCTGGTCCGGGTAAAATCTTTTAAGCATATCGGCTATGGCTGTCTTAAGGAGGTCGATATTGCCGCTTTTTTCGATGTAGATTTCCCCCTTGTTTAAGCTAAAATCCCGCTCGGATTCTTCAGTCAGAAAAGTATGGATTACAACAGGCAAAGGGAGCCCGCGTTTGTGGATTTTTTCGAAAATCTTCGAGCTGTCGATGTCCGGCATTTCGAGGTCAAGCACAAGCAGATCCACCCCATTCTCGCGCTCTATTTCCTCAAGAATCCGGCCGCCATCACCGGCGACCGCAACTTCATAACCCTCGGCCGAAAGTTCGCGGCGAAGAAAATCGCTTACGTTCCTGTTCCTGTCTGCGACCAATATTGTAAATATCTTTTCCATCTTTAAAGATCCTTGCAACCCCCCGGGGTTTCGGTGGCGCTCACCTGCGCACGCGCTCCTTATCCCTCGTAAGACAGACTTATGAACAACACCGGGCATGAAAATGCCATATCGATTGCGGGCACCCCTCAGCGATGTACTTCGCGAAGCGCGGAAGGCACCCGCTACGCGGGGTCTAATCTGGTCATTCTTTTTACCGTTTTCAGGCGGAAGTCAATCGCGTTGGGCGTTCACGGGGCGCCTTGCCGCCGCCAGGCGACTTTTTCATCAGCACCATACGCGTTGGTCCGGCTAAATAACAGGCGGACCTATGCCCGTGTCCCAGGGACAGTGCTCCAAATCAGGCGGCCCTGTCCCGCTGGAACTGAAATCAGCCCTGAGCCGCCGGAATCTTGACAAGATACACCGCACAGGGACTGTATTTAACCACCTCATAGGCGATGCCGCCCAACTTGAATTTGCGGGAACCACTCAATCCTCGGCTCCCAAGAACAATAAGGTCGATCTCTTCGGCCTTCGCGAACTCAATGACGGCATCAGGGATAGAAACCGACGTTGACAAAGTACTGGAGATCCTGGCGTCGACTTCATGTTTTTTGAGGACTTCGCAGGCTGTTTTTATCGCCTCAGCGGCTCGTTGTTGCTGAATTTCCTCATGGCGCTCACGAGCGTGTGGCGAGATTTCGTGGTCTTCCAAACCACCAATACAAAGCGCTACGCTAATCACATAAATCTCAGCCTGTTTGCTTTTTGCAAAATCGGCGGCAATTTCCAGGGCCTTCAGAGAGTGAGCCGAACCGTCAACGGGTACCAGAATTTTCATTCTACCCCTCCAGGGTGCAACAATCGTGACAATCAAACGAGACGAAAAAAGCCTTATACTTCCTGTTTTACCCTGGCCTTTGTCATGCTGAGGCCGAGACCGTCGAACAGGTAGAAAATCGCAAAACCCCACCACAAGGTATAGAGAATATAAAAGACCAGCAGGCCGATTACCGTCAGGGCCTTCTCCGATATTTTTTGAGGCTCGACCTTGTAGAAATTGAATGCCGGCTCGATACCCCTCGTCATCACGTCGAGTATTACATCCGCCTGCTTCACCCTGTTAGTTTTCCGGAATTCCTTGGCCGTCCTGTTCAGAACTCCCCACCAGGTGGACATGACCTCTTTTTCGTCCATCTCATACTTCTTGGAGATTTCGCTGCCCTGGTTGTGGTACATGGCGCTGGAGTCTTCCAAAACATTGCCGAGCACCTTAGCCAAGTCGCCATTGATGGTAAGCTCAGAGCCGTTTACGGCCACTTTCATGTCAACCCTGGTCATGATCTTTGCAGCTTTGGAAGCCGTATCGGCGCTTTCCATCTTGAAAGTTATCCCGCCAAAGTCCTTTCCCTGCACCTCCTTGAGGTTCGCGGTGAGTTCCGGAACGAAGTAGGAGGAACCTTTGGCCAGTTTGTTAAAGAACGCATCGGAATATTCCAGCCCATTTTTTCCCTGGCCGAATACCGGCGAAAAGATCAGCATCAGTACCCCGATGAAGCTCAATGCCAGCAACGCGCCCATAGTCATGGTTTTCTTGTGTCGTACCAACATTTCGATATCTCCTCTATCAGCTTATTTAGCAGTTGCCGGTTTGACGCGAATCTTATCCACCTTTGTCTCTTCTCTCAGAGTCGCAATGTTGCTGAAAAACATCGCAAAAACCCAGAGCCCGAAGGCTGCCATTACGATCCAGAAGAGGATATTCCCGACGAACTCAATATTGGAAGTAATCGACTTCGGGATGTTCACGATTTCGAGTTCGACCATCTTCTTGGGAAGCGAGGAGAAACGGTTTACGAAACCGGCGAGGATGGATACAGCGAAAAAGCCTCGGATATAAATGCCCTTGACGACCTTAGTGGTCAGTGCGCCGACCTGGATGCCTATGAGCGAACCGATCAGCATTCCCATGGCGAGCGTATAGAAGACGTACCCATAAATCGCATACTGCCCTATAGCCCCAAGACCGGCAGTGAAGATGATCTGCAAAATATCGGTGCCGACTGTCGTCATGGAGGA
>JBELAB010000184.1:0-6136 GCA_049509275.1 Syntrophobacteraceae bacterium
GATGAAAACGCATGGACCTTAAACGGAGTGTGCGGGCACGCCGGGCTTTTCGGAACGGCGCGGGGAGTCTTCAAGCTGCTTTCCTTCCTGTGGAATATTTATGACGGCAGTTTAACCGACCCGCTCTGGCCCCGCGACCTCGTGCGGCTTTTCTGGACCCGGACCGAAGCCGCTGGAGGTTTGAGCGGCTGGTGTTTGGGTTACGACACCCCGAGCCGAAAGGGTTATTCCAGCGCCGGGCGGTATTTTTCCACCAATACCATCGGGCACCTCGGATTTACTGGGGTCTCTTTCTGGTTGGATCTTGAAAAACGGGTCCTGGTAATTCTCCTTACCAATCGTGTTCATCCAACACGGCAAAACGATGAAATCAGGCATTTGAGGCCGGTTCTGCACGATATCATAATGGAAGCGCTCACATATGGAAACTGACGGAGTCAAGAAAGTTTATTTGGTGGGAATCGGAGGGATCGCCATGGGGACCCTGGCGACGATGCTTCAACAGAGCGGCTTTGAGGTGGCGGGATCTGACCAAAACCTCTACCCTCCAATGAGTACGCATCTGCAGAACCTGGGCATTCCTATCTTTGAGGGATTCTCGCCGGAAAACCCTCAAAAGTTCGCTCCGGATCTTTTTATCATGGGTAACGTCATACGGCGGGAAAATCCGGAAGCCCAATTCATCATGGCGCAGGCCCGGCCCTGTCTATCAATGCCCCAGGCGATTTCCCGGTTTTTTCTCCCTGGGCGAAGGAGCATGGTTGTAGCCGGGACCCATGGCAAGAGCACCACCTCATCGCTTCTCGCATGGGTCCTCGAGCAAGGTGGAAAAGACCCCGGGGCCTTTATTGGGGCCTTGATCAAGGATTGGGGCAGGAGCTTCCGGCTGGGCTCGGGCGAATACATGGTGATCGAAGGGGATGAATACGATACGGCCTTCTTCGATAAGGGACCAAAGTTCCTCCATTATCAGCCCTATACGGCGGTAGTCACAGGCATCGAATTCGATCATGCGGACATCTTCTCCGACCTCGACGCAATTTTGAAAGCGTTCCGCGACTTTGTCAGACTGATCCCGGAGCGTGGACACCTTATCATCAATGCCGACGACCCAAACTGCATCCCGCTCGCCTCTGAATGCAAAGGGTGCGTGATTACCTACGGCCGCTCTCACCGCGCGGATTGGCGTATTAAATGGGTTGATTTCCGCCCCGGCGAGGTATCTTTTCAACTTCTAAATCCCAGGACGTTTCGCGAAGAGACATTCAGGTCCCGGCTCCCTGGAAGGCACAACGTCTGGAACACAACAGCCGTGATCGCTGCCGCAAGCATTGCCGGAATGGCTTTGGACGGCATTCAGGAGGCGGTGCTGGCTTTCAATGGAGTAAAACGGCGCCAGGACGTCATAGGCGAGTTCGAAGGAGTTCTCGTAGTGGACGATTTCGCTCATCATCCAACTTCGGTTCACGAAACGCTGCTTGGTCTGAAGCTCTTCTATCCCGAGCGCCGCATTATCGCCGCTTTCGACCCGAGGAGCAACTCGAGCAGGCGAAACGTTTTCCAGGAGCTTTATTCGCGCGCATTTTCTGCGGCGGACATCATCTGCATCAAGCAGCCGCCTGCGATGGACTCCATTGCCGAACCTCAGCGCCTCGACGCCCAACGGCTCGTAGATGATATCTGCAAACAGCAAAAGGATGCGCGCTTCTTCCGGACTACCGGCGAACTGCTGCGATTTCTGCTTCAGTCGGCTCGACGCGGCGACCTGATCGTCTGCATGAGCAACGGGAGCTTCGATGGGCTTACAGGCAGACTGGCCGAAGATCTGGCGCGTGTCCGTCCGGAAACACCGGGCGCAAACCAGCGCTTGGTTGAGCAAAAATGAACAAGGCATCCCGCGCCCGCCCAACGCGTCCGATAGACACGCGATGCGGTCGCCTTCCGCGCTCCACGATGTGATATATGTAAGTCTATCATACCAGGATTGAATCAAATGCCGCGAATTCTCCTCCATATCTGCTGCGGTCCCTGTTCGATCTACCCGGTTTCGGTCCTGCGCGCCGAGAACCTGGCCGTACACGGATTTTTTTACAATCCGCACATTCAACCTTATCAGGAATTCGAAAAAAGGCTCAACACACTTCAAGCCTTCGCGCAAAGCGAGGATCTGCCGGTTATCCTCAGGGCTGACTATGATCCGCAAACCTTCTTCCGGCAGGCAGCATTTCGAGAAACCAACCGGTGCCTTTACTGCTATTCTCTGAGGCTGAACGCAACGGCGAGCCTGGCAAAAAAGAGCCGCTTCGACGCCTTCACCACAACACTTCTCTACAGCAGACGCCAGAAGCACCAGTTGATAGCATCAATTGCTGACGAAGCCTCCAGAAAACATGGGATTGCTTTCCTTTACAAGGATTTCAGGTCCGGATGGCCGCAGGGTCAACAGAGGGCAAAGGCGCTCGGCATGTATAGACAACAATATTGCGGATGCATCTACTCCGAGATGGAAAGGTTTCACCCAAAAGCCGCCAGGAGTGAAAAGCGTGAATAACTCGATCAAAGAGCTTGGACGATGCGGCATCCAGGTAGATGAAAACGGCGACTGGTTCCATAACGGAAACAGGATCTTCCGGCCGGAGATCCTGGAAACTTTCTATGCAAAACTGGACCAGACACCCACGGGCGAATTTATCCTGGCCGATTTTGGCGGACCCTGCCTCCTCGATGTTGCCGATACACCCTTTGTGGTTTCAAGAGTGGACCTCGAGCGCGATGAGTCCGGCAGGGAGCGAATTATGATTCGACTCAAAAACATTTCACGCTCCGAAGTCCTGGATCCCGATACGCTGGCAATCGGAAGGGATAATATTGTCTATTGCAGGGTGTCCGGCGGACGTTTTTTGGCCAGATTCTCCCGCCCCGCCTACTACCAGCTCGCCGGGTTCGTTCGTGAGAATGATGTTGGGCAAGGCTTCTATATCGAGCTTAATGGAAACAGGCACCCGATTGCTTGATTTTGCTATCGAAAAAGAAACGGCCCGGGCATGGTGTCAAAACTTCAATGCCGGGCCGCTTCAAACTGCGTCAATTAAATGCCGGTTGTTAAATTATTTCATCGAGCATTTTCCCCGCGATTGCACCGGGGTTTATCTGGTAGCTTCCGCTTTCCAACTGGCTTTTGATCTGCTGAACCATTTCGGTGCGGACTTCACCGGTCCCCGTAATCGACTTTTGCGCTTGAGCAAGGTCCTGATAATTCTTCGAGAGCTGTACCCGGTCCGAAGAAACACCATTTACAACCGTTGCCTTTTCTTGCGCGCCGGGTTTGCCTGCTGCCGCACTGGAATTGTTCACGGCATTTGTCAGATATGGCGGGATTTTGCTTATGGCCATCTGTTTCCTTCCCCTACCCTCCGTCGCCGGCTAGGATTTGCATCCTGCCGGGCCAACATTATCATCCTGTTTAGTGCCGATCTTTTCCAGAACCTGACTGGTCATCCGGTCCATCATGAGCCTGCGCTTGCCTTCGCTGGAGATTGACACTTTCTGCGTGCTTGTATCAGCACCGCCCGAGTCCCGGCCACCCGTCGCCGAAAGCTTCGACCGCTGCAACTGCAGAGTATAGGTGCGCAAAACACTCTGCACTCGATAGTCGGTGATAACCATGTCGCTATTCCTCCGACCTATATATCGGTTTAATTCATCTGATACTTGATAGAAAAATGCGTAAAGTTCATATAATTCAGGCTGGCATGGAAATTGCCGTAACTAGATTCGGCGGGAATTTACGGCCAATTGAGCTTTTTTCAAATGGGGGGCCGTATGGAAAGGGCCGACTGCACCCGTTGCAGCCATTTTTTCATAACCCGGGACATCGGAGCTCCTTACGGTTGCTCTGAGTGGGGCATAAAGTTTGCTCAGCACCCCCAGAATGCAGTTTATGCTTCATCGGGCATCCAATGCCAGCTTTTCAAACCCAAGTCCGGGGGGAGGCCGGTTCGAGGGGGCGTAAGCAACCAAAAGAAATAGGGAGGCTGTTCATACCATGGCAAATTCGAATGGCGGTCATTTGCAGGAAACCGAACCCGGGAAAAATGCTCATCCGGGTGCGGCAAAATTTTCCGACCATGGGGTCGGGTTCAGAAAGGCAGTTGAGGACCAGGAAGAGGCAATAAAGATGCATGAATTGCTGAAGCGCTCCATTGCTGCCCTTTGCGCCCTGGCAAAAAATGAGAATTCAGCCATAAGTGAAAGGCTCGCCGATTTCAAGAACACAGTGCTGCGGGCAACTGCCATCGAGCAGATGGAGACAAGCCTCTCCGCACTAAAAAACGCGATGTTCAATAGTGAACAGCTTGCCGAAGGAAACGGGTCAAAAGTGCCCGACACCCTCTTAAAGCCTGCGCAAACGGCGCCGGTAGGCTACGCAAACGACTTCCGTAAAAAGCTCCAGTCGATTTTTCTCGGTTTGATTTCCGAATTCGACCACGACTTTGGAGAAGACTACGCCGGGCGACTGGCCACACTTCGAAAAAAAATCGAAAAAAGCGCACAAATCGAAGATATCGTAGAACTCAAGGATGATATCATCGGACTCGCCCAGACCTACATGCAGATGATAAACGCGGAACGCACCCTTATCACTGACTTCATATCCGAGATTGGCGCCGGCCTCCTGGAGGTCGAGCGGCAGTACCTGGATTCGATCAATCAGACAGGGCAGAGCCATAGCGAAAACACAAAATTTAATAGCCTGCTCGAAAATCAAGTGGAAGACATGAAAAAATCGGCGCAGCTCAGCACTACGCTCGCAGAGTTCAGGGGCATCGTCATGTCCAGGCTGGCCTCCATACGAGTGACGCTGGAGGAAAAGCGCCGCTCTGAGACGCTCATCCAGGAGAAGCTCACAGAGGAGATGGAATCTCTGAATGAAAACCTGGACAGGATGAAAAAAGAAGTGAACCAGGTACATGCGAAGCGCAAGGCCCTCGAAAAGGAGGTCCTTATCGACCCATTGTCCGGTGTAGCCAACCGGCGAGCTTTGAGGGAGCGCCTCAAAAACGAATTGTACCGCTTCCAGCGATATCGCCAGTTTTTTTCGATGCTCTTGTTTGACATAGACGAGTTCAAGGTGATAAACGACCGGCACGGTCACTGGGCCGGGGACAGGTGCATCAAGGAGATCATAAAACGCATCAAGCCCATTCTGCGCGAAACCGATCTCATAGGACGGTGGGGGGGAGATGAATTCCTGGTGATCTTTGCGGGTACCGACGTGGACAGCGCGGCTGCGGTTGCCGAGAGACTCCGAAAGTTAATCGAGAATACCCGGTTCGTTTACCACAAGCAGGAAATCAGCCTCACCGTAAGCATCGGCGTTACTGAAACTCGGGACTCCGATACAACCGTGGAAATGGCCTTCAACCGAGTGGACAAAGCCATGTACCAGGCGAAGAAGAAGGGCAGGAACATGGTTGCTGTGATCCGGAATGAGTCTCACCCGATCCAATAGGTCCATGTCCATAGACGGCCGTGAGGAATTTAATCTCACAAAAATATACCGGTTCGGTTATTGCCAATCAGAAATACTGCAATCTATTCAAGAAATACTGCAATCTGTTCAAGAAATACTATAATCTGTTCAAGAAATACTGTAATCTGTTAAAGTAGCTCTGCCAGCTCAATCCGGCCATGGTTCCCATGTGCTTGAGGCCAATGCGGCTTTGCAGCACACAGAATGACCTGAGCCCTTTTGGGAAGCACATTATAGGGAGACGGGAAATAATTATGAAAAGAACCACATCAAAATCCCGCGAATACGCCGAGAGCATCATCAACACCGTGCGTGAACCCTTAATCGCTCTGGATCAAGATTTAAGGGTAGTCTCCGTCAGCCGTTCCTTCTATGAAGTGTTTAAGGTAAACCCCGAACAGACCGTGGGGCAGCTTATCTACGACCTGGGCAATAAACAGTGGGATATCCCCAAGCTTCGAGAACTGCTGGAAACCATCCTTCCCCAAAAGACAACTTTTGATGACTATGAGGTTGAACACGATTTTACTACCATTGGCAGGCGCATAATGCTTTTGAATGCCCGGCAAATTCAAAGAGTTTTGGGGAAAGAGCGGATCATCC
>JBELAB010000185.1:0-6132 GCA_049509275.1 Syntrophobacteraceae bacterium
CCCTTGGGTGTAAGGGATTGTCCGTAGATAAAACCTTTGCGCTCGCATCCGGCTTTTGGCCGGCTTTGGCCGCTCCTCAATCGCAAAATCCTCGACGTAGCGCATTTACGCCTGTGGTTTTGCTCAATCTTCGCGACCAAATCTGTCTCAAAATCGGGCGCAATCCCTAAGAGGCTTATTTACGGACAAGCCCCGAGTAATTTCCAATTTACACGAGAAAAGCAGCCTGCTTCGAGAAGCTTTAGGCTGAACCACGGATGAAGGAGCGTAGCGGGGTGGATGAACACGGATAAAATGGTTCAGCATCCGGACCTACGGCCCCCACACCCCCTCCGCCTCGCGAAGCGTCGAGATTTATGTGGCGCTGCGGCGGCGGCCCCGCGCATGAGGCGGCCCCCCGGTTCAAACTCCAGAGGGTGTTTCAGCGCCGGGCGCACCCGATGCGAAAAAACCCTACCCGGCTTCATTTAAAAAAGTTTTAAGTGGGACTTTGCCCAGGAGCATCCGGGGTTTATGAAGCTCGAAAAAAGAAGCCCTGAAAACCTCTCGAATAGTTCGTCGGGATTCACTTTGCTGTCAGAAAAAACGTATTCCTCTGCGCCCGGTCTGAAATCAAATAGAGCATTATCTTCATTTTTTCGATCGGCTATCTCGCTTATTGTAATATTCGCACCAACTGCGAGTTTTGCGATTGGCCCACCGGTCAGAGCTTTTTTTGCACCTCTGCCCACACCTCTTTGACATCCATGGCAACTAAGCCGGGCTTGCCGAAGCGTTCTTTTCCGAGTTCGTAGATGGTCTCGTTGTAGGGGGCATTTACCCTGTTCTGCCTGGCGAGTTTGAGGATATAGCCTGTCAGGGATTCAATCTCCGAGCTCGTGCCGCCGCGCTGGATGATGTCCTGGCTCATGCTGGACATGACCATTTTGGCCACATTCTTCTTGAACAGGGGCCGGGTAAGGGGCCGGGGCAGCAGCGCACTTGCCGTTATAGTTGTCCATGACGGCATCCCGCCCAGCTTACACTCTTTGTAGCCGGCGGCCTTAACAACCCGGATACCTTCATACAGCGTATTCGTAAGAAGCCTCTGGAATGTGTCGAGGTCGGATATCTCTTTGAATCCTTGTCCCACCAGGGTCGTAAGAGAATTGGCGAGGTTCACCACGATCTTCGAGTGCACCGCATCCTGGAGATGATCGGTGACTACGGTCTCCACACCCAGGCCGAAGATCTCGGCAAGGGTGTTCATCTCCGTCAGCAGGCTGTTATCCGGTGTTCCGAGAACGAGAGGCCCCTTTTTCTGATAGCCCACCGTAACCGGATGGTCCATCCAGGCATTGTAGCCGACTATACAGTAGATCACTTTTGAAAAGTATTTGGGGAGGATCGTCTGGTTATCCGTCCCGTTTGCCATGGAGACGACGATCACATCATCTTTTGCATTTGCCTTGATCAATTGGGCAACGGCCTCGAGGCTGTAGTTCTTTACACAGATGACGATCACGTCCATGGTCTTGAGTTCGGAAAGATCTTCAATGACCTTGACAGGGAAGCTTGTCATGGTCTTTTCTTTTTTATCTCCCTGATAAAGACGTATGCCGCCTGTTTTCAGCGCATCAAGGACCTTCCCCTGGTCGAAAAACCAGGTTTCCTTGTGGAAGGGGGCCACCCAGCCTCCGACCGATGCCCCTATGGGCCCTGTGCCGAAAAAGGCTATCTTCAGGTCATTGCCCGATAATTTCATGCTGGCCTCATCATCCAGTTTGAAGCCGCTCACGGGAGTGGTCTGGACCCATTCGGGAGCCAGGACGTTGGGCAGGTCGAAACATGCAGACAGGTGCTCTGCATAGCGGGTCTGGAAAGGGCTTTCTTCTATTTCGAGCCTCCTTAGCAGGGGGGCAAAGGAGGTATCACCCAGTTCGATGCAGGGCCTCCCGGGTTTCACATCCTTTCTGAAAAGGAGTTGCATGTTTTTTTTCACGTTGAACGTGGCCCTAAAATCCGACCGGTTCTGCAGCAGCCTTCCTCCCTTCTGTGTATACAGGAACGATGAGACATCGAATTTCGCAGGGACGCCATCCATGGGGATACGGAGAGACAGGTATGTGTCTCCGTTGCTGTCCATGGCCTTGACGATGCAGTTGCCCTCTTCACGATATATGTCGATGTCCTGGGTAACCTTGGGCAGGCCCCAGATCGAGCGGCCCCTGATGGTGTTCTCTTTCGAGGTGACCGGCATTCCTGCGACATATAAGCCGAAACGGCTGAATTTGTCGGTGATCATGGGCAGGACCGGGACATTGCAGCAGGGCTCGACCATCACTGGTATGCCCATGACGACCTCGTTGTACGGCCGTACGCCCATGACGTTTTTATACTCGTAGCAGGAAAAAACCACCAGCGCGCGGCCTCTGGTCATCTTCACCGGCACTATCCGGGGACTCAGTTGCTCGGCAATGAGGGCGGCAGCTTTTTCATAGGAACACATGAACACGGCCATGGCGCAGTTCACATCTCCGTAAAAGGTTGGGAACAGGTAATCCTTGGTCACTCGTTCATTCATCCGGAGAGGCTGCGGCGCCTTGCGAAGGGTAAAGCGTTGGTAAAAATCATTGCTGAACAGGTTTTTGTTATCCAGCATTTCTTCCGGTACATCCCAGGTCGCCTTCATCTTTTATATCCTCTTCGTTATAGAAGTGAATCTGCACAATGCATAAAGTTGGGCGCGATGCATCCGAGCCACATTTTGGGGCTGGATTATGCCCTGAAAACCTTTTGGCACGACCCCGAAGCCCCTAAAACCTAAGATTTTCCAATCGAACATTCAAGTGATGTGTCAATGGAAGCGTTAAGTCTTGCATCCAGGCGATCGTAAATTTAAGTCAACGCATTGAATCCAAGAATTTGCAGCTTACCATTAATTGTAGTGTTTCTAACCCCATAAGGAGACAAATCATGAAAAGAATTGCCTGTCGGTTCATTTATCCAACTGCACTCGCTTAGGTTTAGTTCGACAGCCGTCAAGATCTTGATGACGCTCGTCTTCGCCTCAATGATCGGCGGTATATCCGTCGCGCCGGCGTTCGGGTTTTACGTCGATGTCCCGGGCCTGTCTATATCGACGGGCTCGAGCCTCGACCTCTCCTTCCCAGGCGGCGACGACGGTAGTTATTATGACGACGGTAGTTATTATGACGACGGTGGTTATTATGCTGGCGGCGGTTATGGCGGTGGTTATGGCGGCGGCGGTCATCATAAATAATTACGTCATGTATTGAAACATTTAAGACCGGATTGAGACCGGATCTGACACGCGATGGGGTCGCTTTCCGCGCTCCGCGATGTGAAGCTATTTAGGGATGGTTGCAAGCATGCTTCACAAGGTGAAGCAGTGCAAAGCACGCGTAGCGAGGCTTACACGACTTTTCATTTTACTTATTCCTGCTGTGTTGAAGCGTTGCACGTGACACAGAAATCATGCAACGCTTCTGTTGCATGCAACATCCATTTTCTCGCCGGCTCTCGGCCGGTACACAACCCACCCAGACGTAAGTTTCCATTATGCCTGCACAAAATGGAATAAGTGATATCCTTCGCCATTACGGCACAGATTTTGTTTATTCTAAGGGTTATCTGATCGTCATCCACGCGTTGCCTAACGATCACCGGTCTTGAGATGTGATCGGTGGTTGGCGATTCTGAAGAAGAACCGGGGAATGCCGGATTGCTTCTGTAAGAGGGAAACCTCTCATATTGTAGTGTTTCTAACCTTATAAGGAGACAGATCATGAAAAGAATTGCCCGTCGGTTCACTTATCCAACTGCACTCGCTGTTGCGGTGTTGCTCCTCGCCTTTATGGTTTTCGCAAGTCCAAGTCCTTCGCGCGCGGCATCGCCCAAGCAGGGCAAGGCGACTGCTGGTAAGGTCTCAAAGCCCGACCGTGTTGAGGCGCGCATCAAAGAGCTTCAAACCAAGCTCAAGATCACCCCGGCACAGGAAGAGCTATGGAATAACGTCACCCAGGTTATGCGGGACAATGCAAAAACGATGGAGGCGCTCATCAAGGCAAGGACAGAAGCAGCAAGCACCATGACCGCTATCGACGATCTCAAATCCTATGCCGAAATTGTCGAGGCGCATGCAGATGGCATCAGGAAATTCATCCCTGCCTTCGAGCCTCTCTATGCCGGCATGTCGGACGCTCAGAAGAAGGCTGCCGATATGTTATTCCGCCATCACGGCCGCACCGCGAAGGCAAAGGCAAAAGGTAAATGATCGCGACTGCCACAACGTCAAGACAACAAACCCTATTTTCCGATAGGGAATCATTTTAAGAATGGAAGGTGACCATGAGAACTTCAAACACGCGAGCCAGGAAGTCTAATTCGACAGCCGTCAAGGTCCTGATGGCGCTCGTCTTCGTCTCAACGATCTGCGGCATATCCGTCGCGCCGGCCCTCGGATTTTACGTCTATGCGCCTCCAGTGGTCGTAGATACCCCGGACTTGTATGTATCGCCGGGCATCGACCTCGCCTTCCCCGTCGTGATAGACGGCGGCGGTGGTTATTATGGCCGTGGTTATTACGGCGGTGGTCATGGCGGTCATGGCGGTCATGGCGGCGGCGGTCGAAGATAAATATGCCATGTAATGAAATCTTGACGATCAGATATTGCGGTCAACAGGGAGGAGATCCACGTGAATAAAACTCTCAAGTCCATAGTGTTGCTTCTTAGCTTTGCGGTATTAGTGGGTTTGTCTGTAGCATCCCATGCCGCTGAGTCAGTGGGCGACGTGATAGACGATACCGTCATTACCAGTACAGTGAAGGCTGAGTTGGCACAAGATATTCGGCTGGGGACACTGACCGACATTGAAGTGAGTACGTCGCAAGGTGTGGTTACCCTTGCCGGTAAGGTGCATAACAGTGAAGAGAAAGCGATGGTAGAGCGGAAGGTCCGGGGCGTAAGAGGTGTTGTCAAGGTAAACAATGAGTTGCAGATAGTTTCCAGGTGACAAAAAGAGTGATTCGGAACGGATTCGAGGATGCCAAGGGAACAATCGCTCCCCTTTTCCACTCTGTTTTGTGGGTGTGGGTATATTAATGCGAATAAAATGCAGTTGAATAGTTCCCCGAAGCTGGGAACTGCCCGGCAAGTATTGCGAATTATCACATCTCAGCACGGCAAGGAATGACTGACCCATGTTCAGAACCACCAAAATTAAGAAGATTTCGACCGTTGGGCGGGAAATTTCGGCTGAGGTCCCGAGAGGCGACGACGAAGAGCCAAGGCCGACGAACATCCAGGACAGGCATGAGCCGGTTTCCTTCGATCCGTTCCGTCTATACCTCGACGAGATTAAGCGCTATCCGCTCATCAGCAGAGAGGATGAAATGGACTTGGCTATCCGCTATCGCGAAAAAGGCGATATAGAGGCAGCCTACAAACTCATTACCGCAAATCTCAGGCTTGTTGTCAAGATTGCCATGGGTTTTCAGCGATACTGGATGCAGAACCTGATGGACCTCATCCAGGAGGGCAACGTAGGACTGATGAAGGCGGCAAAGAAATTCGATCCTTACAGGGGATACAAATTTTCTTACTATGCATCGTTTTGGATCAAGGCCTACATAATGAAATTTATAATGGACAACTGGAAGCTCGTTAAAATCGGAACGACCCAGGCGCAGCGGAAACTCTTTTTCAACCTGCGAAAGGAACACGAAAGACTGGAAGCCAATGGCATCGAGGCTTCCCACAAACTGCTCAGCCACCGGCTCGATGTAAAGGAGTCGGAGATCATTGAAATGGACCAGAGGCTTAACAGTGGGGAGATCTCGCTCGACAGCCCCCTGAAGGAAGACTCAAAGGACACGTACAACTCTTTTCTGCGTTCGGGCGACCTGCCCGTTGACGATCAGATCGCCGACCAGGAAGCCAAGGCTATCCTGCATGACAAGCTGATGCTTTTCAAAGGCCATCTCAAAGGCAAGGAGGCCGTCATATTCGAAAAGAGGCTCCTGGCCGAAGATCCCGTGACGCTCCATGGAATCGGAGATAAGTTCGGGATCAGCCGCGAGCGCGTGCGCCAAATCGAAAGTCGTCTCAAAAAGAAGCTGAAGATTTACCT
>JBELAB010000186.1:0-6131 GCA_049509275.1 Syntrophobacteraceae bacterium
CATAAATATACGCGCAAGCAGAAGGATATCCTCGCGCCGTTCGCGCAAAGGGGGCAGGTTGATCTTTATCGTTGCGAGCCTGAAGTAGAGATCTTTGCGGAAGCCACCCTGCTCGGCCACATGCCAGAGGTCCTGGTTGCAGGCTGAGACAATCCGGATGTCCACCTTCTTTTGCCGGGTTCCCCCCACGGCGAAGAATTCCCCTTCTTCCATTACCCGAAGCAATTTGGCCTGGATTTCAGGGTGAAGATCCACTATTTCGTCCAAAAAGAGGGTCCCGCCATCGGCAACCTGGAGCAAGCCTTCTTTGCCTTCGGATTTGGCTCCCGTAAAAGCTCCCCTTTCATACCCGAAAAGCTCGCTCTCTATGATTTCAGTTGAAAAAGCAGCACAATTGAGCGCTACGAATGGATATGGCGCCCGAGGGCTCCTGGTATGAATGAGCTTGGCAAAAAGCTCTTTTCCGGCCCCGCTCTCGCCCTCTATCAAAACGCCCGCGTCACGGCTCTGCGCGCTCTTTATGGCGAGTATCTGGGCTTCCAGAAATATATGATCATTGCCGATCAGCCGATCTACTCCGTGGAGCCTCTGGACTTCCTGCCGCAAGCGGTTGACTTCATTTTTCAGGCCGGCGTGTTCGAGAGCGTTTTGGATTGTCAATTCAAATTCATCGAGGTCGACGGGCTTGACGAGGTAGTCGAAAGCGCCGTGCTTTATTGCCATAACTACATCTTTTACCCGCTCGTATGCTGTTATCATGACGACGGTCGGGCAAGGACGCATTTCCTTGAAACGGGGCAGCAAATCAAGGCCGCTTCCATCGGGGAGTCCGATATCGAGCAAAACGAGGTCTGGATCTTCGCGCTCGGCAAGCATTAGCCCGGCTGCTCCGGTATCGGCTTCAACGATGATATGAGTTTTTCCCAGGAGCCGGCGCAATGCTGAGCGGAAGGGGGCCTCGTCGTCAATAATCAGAATCTTGTGTTTTTCGCGCATGATATGCTCTCCGGGAGCAGAATCTGAACAATACGAAGATACCAGCGATTGTAAACGAGATTCTGAAAAAATAAGATAAAATTCTATACCCGTTTTGTTCCTGTGATTTCAATAATTTTTCCCGGCAGTCCGAACCGGGTTTGGGATATTGCTATTGACACCCGGTGGGATCGTTTTCTATAAATCCGTCAAACTCATTTCCGAAAGTGAATACGGACAACTTCAAATTCCTACTAGGGTGATGAATAAGGGCCCACTGATAGGGGAAACGGCTGAAAATTGCTCTTGATTTCGTCATTCCGGCGGAAACCGGAATCCAGGCTTTTTCCCAACTAATTGATTTTAAAGCAAAAGGCACTGGCCCCCGGCTTTCCATCATGCCGGCGGAGGCCGGTACAGGGTGACGTTTTTAGGGTTTTTCGTCCTGTGTGGGAATTCCAATCCTTTTTCATAACACTGGTAAAGCTCAAATGTAATTCAGGGCAAAGGAGCGGTGGAATGAAAGCAAGAGTTTTGGTGGGCCTTGGGATAATTGGGCTCGTTGTCTGGGCGTTGCTTCCCGGGACAAAAGCGCATTCGCAAAAGGAGCCTTACAAGATCGGAGCGGTTTTTTCGGTCACCGGCGGCGGTTCTTTTCTGGGTGATCCCGAAAAGAAGACGGCGGAGATGATCGCCGAAGAGATAAACAGGCAGGGGGGTATCAACGGCCATCCCCTTGAGCTGCTCATCGAGGATGACGAGACCGATGCCACCAAGTGCAATCTGGCAGTAAAGAAACTGATAAAGAAAGATGAGGCGCCTGTGATCATTGGCCCGACCACCAGCGGAACGAGCCTTGCGGTGGTGAGTGTGGCGGAGGAAGCTCAAATCCCTCTGATTTCTTGTGCTGCCAGCTACAAAATTGTAACCCCTGTTGAGAGTCATAGATGGATATTCAAAGTCGCGGGTTCGGACAGTCACGTTGTGGAAAAAATGTATGATTACATGAAGGCCAAAGGGATCGAAAAGGTTGCCATCATGACCGTTTCCGATGGATTTGGAGCCAGCGGACGAGAGGAGTTGTTGAGGCTCGCGGGCGAAAATGGTATTACGATCATGGCCGACGAGCGCTATGGTCCTCAGGATACGGACCTCTCTGCGCAGATGACCAAAATCCGATCCACGCACCCCCAGGCCATCGTGAACTGGTCCATAGGGCCGACACAGATTCTGGCGGTCAGGAGCTGGCGCGATCTGGCCATGGATTCGATCCCGCTTTTCCAGAGCCACGGTTTTGGGAACTTGAAAAACCTGGAACTTGCCGGCAAGGCCGCTGAAGGGGTCCTGCTTCCTTTGGCCCGGGTCAATGTGGGCGATCTGCTGCCCGATGAACAGCCGCAGAAGAAAGTCATATTGGAGTATAAGAAGGCTTATGAAGCGCGCTTCAAGGAGCCTGTCTCCTCGTTTGGCGGTCATGCCTGGGATTCGATGAACTTGGCCATAGCAGCGCTTAGAGCGGTTGGGCCTGATCCCGCGAAGATCCGTGACTATATCGAGAATACAAAGGGTTTCGTTGGAATGCACGGCATCTTCAACATGTCTGCCCGGGACCATAACGGCCTCGGCAAGCAGGACCTGGAAATGATCGTGGTGAAGGACGGCAAATGGGCGCTGGCAAAATAAAAGGGCAGTTTTTAGTTTCCAGTTTTAAGTCATGAACGAATCTGAGAGGACTGCGTCCGGATTAGCTTGACGACCCCCGCCGGCACCTCCTCCGGCCTTTAGGTGATCTCACGCCTGACGAGGACGGGTTTACCGGGGGATGTTGCTTCCTCCTGGATGCCTCCCGAATCGGTGACAATCATGTAAGAGCGGTTCATCGAAATGGGACCGAAGCATAGGAAATAGACAAAAATGTTTGGTGTTGACTATATCCTGAATGCAGTCAAACGAAAGAAGGTACAGGACCTTGGTTTAGGTTTACGATCGGGTGATCCCCATTATAGGGCCTACGTTGGGCCACCCGAGGACTACGATATGATCGCGGCTATGACGTTCAACCTTCTGACGACGCTTGGGCTGCGGCAATATCATACGGTGCTCGATATTGGATGCGGTTCACTTCGGATAGGGCGACTGCTGATCCCGTATCTCAACATTGGGAATTATAGTGGGATAGACCCGAATAAATGGCTTATTGATGAAGGCATACAGCGAGAAATAGGTAAAGACCTCATTGGGATAAAGCGACCAAAATTCTACGTGAACGACTGCGCAAAGGATCTGACAACTGACGCGTTGTTTGATTTCACGATTGCTCAGTCGATCTTCAGCCATTGCGGCCCGGATTTGGTGGAGCGCTGGCTCAATGATATTTCACCCCATCTAAAGGATTCCGGCGCTCTTGCAGCCACTTTCATAATAGGAGATCAGGATTGCCAAGACCGAGGGTGGTTTTATCCTGCTTGTGTCAACTATAGAGCCGAAACGTTGGAATCATTGGCACGGAATGCCGGATTGAAATTTCTTCTCCTAGACTGGAAGCATCCTCGACAACAATGGGCCTTATTCGTCAAACCTCAGTTCGATACAACTTGGTTCCAGAACAGGCCCTTGACTTGGAACACGCTTTTGAACTTTAAACTAGAGGTCCCTTAGTAAAATCGTCATAACTCATAGAACTTGCCGTAATCCAATCATTCAGTTATTCAAAAATAAATACCAGATAGTGTTGCATGTGCATGTCGCTATTCTGTGCGCTCGCCTGGCGTGATGACGTTGTCCTAAACGTTGTGAAGCATGCTTGCAGGCATCCCTAAATAGCTTCACATCGCGGAGCGCGGAAGGCGACTGCATCGCGTGTCTAATCTGCTCATTCTTCTTACCGCCTTTAGGCGGAAGTCGGACGCGTTGGGCGGGCGCGGGATGCCTTGCCAACGGTTGCTGAAAGTGGTAGATGAACCATGAACTGGAAGGGGCAGCCTGCCGGTCACGGCCTGCCGAACTTGGCTCATGGAATCGAGGAGTTTTTATCTTATGCACAGATTGAATCTGCACGCTATCATGCTGGCCGCAATTTGCATACTGCTGGCAATGGGCGCCCAAACACTCCTGAAGCTGGCCATCGTAAGGTCAGGGGGCATGCCGGTCCTGGAGATCGGTCTTGCCGGTTTGTTCCGGAAGTGTGTGGCCGTCCCCTATATTTTTATCGGATTTGGGCTCTACGGCGTAAGTGCAATTCTTTGGCTGGAGGTACTGTCGAAACTTGATATCAGCGTAGCGTTCCCGATGGTGAGCCTGACCTATATCGGGACCTTGTTCATTGGCCGATTTATATTTGACGAGCCGGTTAACCTCTGCAGGGTGGTCGGGGTGCTTCTCATTTGTTCGGGGGTCTTTTTCGTGATTCGAAGCCAGTAAAATGGTCTTCTGCAGTTAAACCGCACCGCCAAACCTGGATCAGGGGATCGAGGGAGTTTTCTATCCCATGACTTCAGCCATTCCAATCTTCTGTGCGCGGTCCGTCAATGCCGCCATAGACTTTCTCGGCCCCGTCAAACGGGTTCTCGACAGCCATCGGTACATCCTCGGCAAGGAAGTGGCAGAGTTTGAACGGGAGTTTGCGCAATATTGCGGTGTGGCGAACTGCGTCGGCGTTGCCAGCGGTACCGACGCTCTCGAGCTTGGGTTGCGGGCTCTGGATGTTAAGGCAGGTGAAAAGGTTATTGTAGCCGCGAATGCGGGGTTTTATGCCAGTGCGGCCGTTCTTTTGATAGGGGCAATTCCCCATTATGTCGATATCGACCCGGTCACGCTTACCCTATCCTTTGAACGGCTCCAGGAAACCTTGGAATCGAATCCGAAAGCCATTATCGTAACGCACCTTTACGGTCAGCTTGCCGATGTCGAAGCGGTTGTCGAAGTTGCCGCGAAATCGGACATCCCTGTTATCGAAGACTGTGCGCAGGCTCATGGGGCAAAAAGAAACGGCAAACGAGCAGGCAGTTTCGGAACGATTGGCTCCTTTAGCTTTTATCCAACCAAGAACCTGGGCGCCTTCGGAGATGGCGGCGCTATCGTAACCGATAATGATTATCTGGCGGCTAAAATCAGGCAGCTCAGGCAATACGGCTGGAAGGCAAAGTACCATGTTGAACTTCCTGGCGGCCGGAACAGCCGACTTGACGAGATGCAGGCGGCCATACTTCGCGAGAAGCTGCCTTTGCTCGACAGATGGAACGCTGAGCGGCGTGATATTGCCCGTGGCTATAACGCCGCATTTTCAGATTTGCCGATTGTTTGCCCCTGCTCATTGGGCGAAGACTATGTCGCGCATTTATATATCGTGAGGGTGAACACCCGCGATACCTTCCGGAAATTCGTCGGAGGTTTCGGTGTTGCTACAGACGTGCATTACCCGGTACCGGATCACCTGCAGTCCGCCTATCCGTCCAGGCAGGGAAAAGGGGTGCTGCCCGTTACTGAGCGTGTCTGCCGGGAGGTCGTCACGTTGCCGTGTTACCCCGGCCTGGATTCAGGAAGTATTGAGCGATTGATCCAAGCGGTAGATCTTTACTTCACTCGTACAGGAGTTTAGGCTTGCTTTCACTTGTCATTCCCGTTTACCGCAACGAAGACTCCTTACCTGAACTGCTTGACGTGGTGGAAGGCTTAAACGCCAACCTGAAAGGTGAATTCGAAGCTGTATTCGTGGTAGACGGCAGCCCGGACCGCTGCTATGAAATCCTCCTCAATACTCTGTCCACTCGCCCTTTTCGGGCCAAGCTCGCTCTGCTTTCACGAAATTTTGGCGCCTTTTCGGCTGTCCGTGCCGGTCTGGAGATCGGCGAAGGAAAGTACTTCGCTGTCATGGCGGCGGATCTTCAGGAACCCCCTGAGCTTGTCCTGGAAATGGCCGGCGCGTTGAGCTCTGAGGATATCGATGTGGCTGTCGGTGTTAGGGAGAAGCGTGAGGACCCCCTTATGACTCGTATTCCATCAAAGATTTTTTGGGGGCTTTACCGGCGATTTGTTATTCCTGAGATTCCATCAGGCGGGGTGGACATTTTTGCCTGCACACGAACTTTTCGGGATCAATTGCTGCTGATGGAAGAGAGGCATAGCTCACTTATCGCGGAGATTTTCTGGCTGGGGTA
>JBELAB010000187.1:0-6123 GCA_049509275.1 Syntrophobacteraceae bacterium
CCACGATTCCATCTGCATAACGGCCGGCGAGGCACCGGTGATGAAGGGCGAATGCGACGCGGCGGCAACCTTGGCTATTTCACCCAGCAACTCAACATCCGGGGGAGTATGGTCAAAGTGGAAGTCCCCCACCAGGCAGCCATAGGGCTCGCCGCCTGGCAAATCATATTCATCCCCATATATCTTCTTGAAAAGGGGGCTCTGATCCCAGCGCATGCCCTTGTATTTCTTGAGCGATTTGCGAAGCTCGTCTTTGCTCACATTGAGCACGCGGATCTTCAGCATGGAGTCTGTTTCGCTATTGCTTGCCAGATGATGGAGTCCCCGCCATGCGCCCTCCAGCTTCTGAAAATCCGCATGGTGGAGAATGAGATCGATCTGAGCGGTTAGTTTCTGATCGATAGCTGCCTTGATGGCTTCGATCGTGCGCATGGCGTCGGCAGAGACCAGCCCGACGTCCTTGAGAACGTATTCGGCAAGGGTGCGGGTTGCGAGTTCAACCTCCTGCTGCATCCGGTCGGATTTTGGCTTGAACTCCTTCTGGAGCAGCTCTTGAAAGTCGCTCAGCTCAAGAGCCTGCGCTTCTTTTTCCTTTTGTGTCCCAGTTTCAATTTCGGCCATAATTTATCCCTCTTTTTCCTCAGATTGGACTCCGGTGGGGCCCCCAGAAGCAGTCTGTTCAACCGATTTGGCCGCCGTTGTCAGCGCCGCAAGCAGTGACGGGTCTGAAATCAACTGTGCAATGAGCTTTTCGGCTCCTGTTTTCCCATCCATATACGTCAAGAGGTTGTCCAGTTGGGTGCGCGCCTCCAGCAGTTCCTTTAAGCCGCTCACCTTGCGCGCAATGGCGGCGGGCGAGAAATCGTCCATGCTCTCGAAAGTGATATCCACACTCAACTCGCCTTCGCCGGTAAGCATGTTGGGAACTCTGAAGGCCGCCCTGGGTTTCATTGATTTGAGTCTCTTATCAAAATTCTCGGCGTCGATTTCCAGGAACTTGCGTTGAGCAAAAGGAACCGGATCTTCGCCCTTCTGCGGCTTTCCGGTTAGATCAGCGAGCACCCCCATCACAAAAGGCAGCTCGATTTTTTTCTCAGCGCCATAAAGCTCCACATCGTATTCGATTTGGACTCGAGGCGCTCTGTTCCTTGCTATGAATTTTTGACTGCTTTTGGCCATTGTGCACCTCCCTATAAAAGAATCTTTTTCAATCTTAAAGAGAATCACACTAAATACACTATCCATAACTCCAGCACAACCAGCAGACAGACCATCTCATATTATGGTTTTGGCTCCTTAGGCCCGCAGAGCATCACAACCTGCGGAAGGCTGTCGGGCGCCAGATCTTCAAGTATTTCCAAAAAATTCTTCGTGACAAGCCGCATCGCACGTCTGAGCAGGAAAGGAACGGGACTTGCCGGTTCGAACAGTTCGTAATAGGCGCAGATTTGCTCCAGGAGTTCGAGAACGTCTTCCCTGTTTTCAATCATGTCGAAGCTCCTAGCATTTGTGGTAGTAGTTTGCTCATACTTGTCGCGGCTGTCTGATTGTTCATTTGGCTTTGCCACCGTAGAAGTTATTGAAGGAGCACGTCTGAAAAGATGTTCCTGCACCAAACATTCTATTTCTCCAAGAACCTGGATAAGTTTTTTGAGATCGGGTGCCCTGTCGGACCCGACCTGTTCGTTCATTACCAATTCCAGGCGTTTGGCCATGGCAAACGATTCGCTTGCATCATGGAAAGTGGATTGGAGCTGTTCCAGGCTACAATCCGTAAATACAGCTTCGATACTCGCAAGGTTGGGCGCAGCACTTGCTTCCTCAGCGGTCAGGGAGAGTTCGGAGGTCTTTCCGGAGGCAATTAAGTATTGCCTTAGACTTACGTTGCCCGCAGTTCTCGAGGAGCAGAGCTGCACCTTCATCAGCGGCGCTATTACCAGGCGCCAGTCATTGAGCGCCTCCAGGACGTTGACACGCTCAGTTGGATCGTCATCATCATCCGGGTCGAGCCGAGGATAGACGGTGTCCCAAAACTGTTCCAGGTATCCACAGATTAGTCTCAGGCCGTCATGAAGCCCCTGTAATCCCTCCGTGTTCAGCAGGGCGCGTGTGAGGTAAACCGCCACTCTCAGGTCATGCGCCCGCCCCAGCAACTCCAGTGCGCTCTCTGCACATTTCAACCAGTTGGGATCCTTGGCCTCCTGAACGATCTTGCCCACTAACTCGACTGCAGGCGTGCCCTGCATATCCGCCTCAAGCTCCATAAAAGCAGGGTCGTGTTCGAGGTCGTATTGACCCGATGGATCGTTGGGCGAAATCTCCATCAAAAGGTGTTCGAGTTCAACGGTGGACACTTTCTCACTCCTGAAAAGGGGCAAACGTTATGATGAAGACTACTCATCCGGGTTGAGGTCAGTCGGCGCCTGCATATACCACTATGACGGTAACGTTATCCCTGGCTCCTTGGGCAATCGCGGCATCGACCAGAGCCTGGGAGCTTTGCTCGATATCGGTTTCGCTCAGAATATCTGCAATCTCAGCATGCCCAACCTCCCGCACCAAACCGTCACTACACAAAAGGAAGATGTCCTTCCCCCTGGTCTCCCAGGCTATTTTATCAATTATCAGGTCGCGTTCGGCCCCCAATGCTCTCGTAATAACACTGCCGAGCCCACCCTGCGCCAGTTCCTCATTGCTGCCCAGCCCCGCACGGGACAACTCGGAAATCAGGGAGTGATCCTGGGTCAACTGCTGCAGCCTTCCGTCGCGGTAACGATAGAGCCTGCTGTCACCGGCCCAGAGGGCGACGCAACGGTTGCCGTCAGCCACCATGGCCACTACCGTGCTGCCGACTATCACGCCCTGTCCGAATGCCTGCCCCATCTCAAGCAAGTTGGCATTCACCCTGTGCAAGCAACTGTACACGTTCTTAGTCAGTTCTTCGAGGCTGCCGGCTTCCGGAATGGCATTCAAAGCTTCTACAATCGCTTTACTGGCTGTCTGCCCGCCCTTGTGCCCGCCCATACCGTCGGCAACCGCCCACAACCCGATTTCCGGACGCTCCAGATATGCATCCTCGTTTATTTTCCGGACATTGCCGACAATGCTGCGAGCATGCGAGCGCCATTTCACCGGGACGATTCCCGCTGTTGCGCCGGGTTGTCCTTCTGCATTTAATGCTTTGCGGTCCGGCTTGGTCACAAGCAGAGTTGAGACGTTAGATTTGCGCGGTTCCTTGTGCTGCATTTCCCCGGCAATAAATTCCACAAAGGCGGACGGCGGCGGCAATCCGCTGTAGGCCGACACGGATGGCTTCACCCTTTCCGAGCCACTGGTGCACCACAGGCTGTAGGCCGGCGAAAACCTGCCCAGCAGGCAGGCGCTCAGGTCAACAAAAGCATCCCGAATCTGCGCAAGTTCACAGACCTCAATTCGGAAAACGGTTCGGCTGCTTTCTCCGTCAGGCCCATCAGCTTCAAAATGAAGGTCTTCATGCGGTAAAATCGGCTGCAACACCAGGTTTTGCAGTTCCCGATCGAAATCTTCAAAGTTGAAATCATCTTCGAGTACGGACAAGGCCAACCCTTCAAGCTTGCCAAACCATTCAGCCCCTTCAAGGAACAATCTGGGAAGTACGGTTTGCTGCTCAATCAGCACCGCCAGGGTCAGGGGGAAATAGCGGCCAACATTATCGACACTGGGCATCAGAATGCCCGCGCAGGCGCGATTTCCGCAACCCCCGGCACTCAGGGCAAAGCGCCAGAGCGGGCTTGTCAGATATATCTCCAGCCATTCGTCGCCCAGCTTGTTTTGGCTGGTGGTCAATGCATCCTGGAGCCATGCGTCCCATGGACGCACAAAAGAGGCCGGAAGCCGGCGGGATATGAAATCACCGACAATGGGTAACTTGCCGTAAAATCCTGGAGACATAACATTGGAGTTCATAACGACCCCGGACAACGAAATTGCTGCAATTCCGGCAGATTAAAAGGATTAAAAACGCTGTACGCCCGCAATTCGTATTTCGCCGTGTAGCCCTCGATCTGGAAAGTAATCATGAAAACGTCCCGCAGGCTCGTACGCACGAGGTTGGACTTGTCAAGCACCTTGAGCCACGCCCAGGGGCCTTCCTCCATTCGGCTGACCGCTTTTCCGTCCGCCGTCATGAAACTCAGCACCACCCCAAGATTGGGGTGCGGCCCCGGCCACTGAAATTTGCCGGCATTAGCCTGACCGTGAGCGTACTCGTCAGCCTGGCCCTCTATGTTGATTCGAAAACTGGCCACATTCGAATCCAGATCTATCGGTTTGAGCTCAAACTGAACGTTGAGAGTTGACTCTCCCGGAGCAAAGAAAGCATCGCGGATTTTCGCCGCATACTGGAATTGGCTGAGCACTTTAGGGGACAGACGAATCCCTTGATTGTCCAGGGATGCCTGGCGCCAGGTACTGGTGTCGATAAACGATTTGAGATGGGTTTCGAAGAACTTGTCCATGACTCCCCGTGGTGCGAAAAAACGGCAGAAATCGGCCATTGTGGCGTCACTGCCGCTATTTCGAAACAGAGGATATCGTCCATCCAGGCTCGCCGCATAATTGGTTACCACCTCGGCTCGCCACATATTGTTCAGCTCCGATCTTGCATTTTCCAGTGTGATTTCCCAGCCGGAGGTGGTGAGTGAACTCAGCCATTGGTGAAGAGGTTCAGGCAGGCTCGCGAATGCAAGACCGGCCTTCTTCATCACATCTTGCGCACCGAAACCGTTCATCCGCTCCTTCGCAAATCTCAGCGCCTGCTCTTCATTGTTGGCTCCGCTGGTGATCTGCATCATGAGGTCCCTTACTTCATTGACGCGCTTCAGCGCTTCTTCCAGTGGAGGTGGGGCTTGGCCTCTGGTTTGCACCAGCCGGTTCAGGGCCTGGAAACTGGACCATAGTCTCCGAGCCGGACCGAAAGAGACTTCATCAGGCTTGCCCTGGGTTGCCAATGGTGAGATCTTTTCGCCTGTTCCCGGTTGCTTCGAATCTGCCGAATCCACAAGGTTGGTGTTCTTTTCAACCGCTTGCAGCAAAGGCCGCAGGGGAGTATCCGGACCGGAAAGCTGATCGAGGATTCGGATCGTCTCATATATGCCCTGTGGCTTTTTGATCTTCAAATTCAACAGCAATTTGCGCCAAAGCAGCTCATATTCCGCAAAATACTGGTTCTGCAAATCATCATACAATAAGGTCAAATTGCTCGACTGCCCGGAGTATTGATTAAGCACCCAATTTTCTTGCAGGTCCTGCTTTACCAGGTCAAGACCCTGCTTTCTGAAAAAGGCATTGTAACCCTGCAGCGTATAGAATCCTGGAATTACTATCGATTCCAAGTCCTTACCGTCTGCTGCAGTGAAAACGTCTCTGCTGAGCCGGGGGACTGCGTCCATCAGTCGAAAGTCACTCGAGTGGTCGGCCAGCGCAACGCTTTTCAATTGATTGTATAGCTGCGTCCCCAGAGGAACCGACTTGAGTTTTTGCCGCACTTTCTCAACGAGCAACTGATCAATTGGCATGGGTTCATGGAGCATTTTCACAAGAGCGTCCGAATGCACGCCGATCTGTTTCTGAAATTGCGGCTCCCTGGAATAAACGCGTTCCCAGCAGTTCCTTATCGAGCCGGCAGCGAGCGGGATATTCATTTTTTCGGGGAGCGCCAGCATCAGATATGTTCGAAGCAACTCGTAGAGGAACCCTGAATCGGCGTCACCTCCCCGCACCAGGATTTCACTCATTTGCTGCTTCAGCCGCCTGTTGATTTCAGGGAGAAGGTCGGCCATGAGTCTTTGCTCATAGGCCTCATTTACCCCTGCTCTCACCTTGTCGCCCTGGTAGAGACCAAACCCCATATCCCACAAGCGCCTGCTGTACACTCGCTGTGCTGCAACGAGCGCATCGAGGCGTTTGATCATCATCCTCATGGCGTCATCGGGAGTAGCCGGCTTTCCGGAGATTTTGCGGTACTCGTTAAGCTTTTCTTCGACCTTGGCTATGGCTTGTCTGTTTTTGAAGTAGCTGACCGACCACATGGTGAGCAGGCCTATGCTCAAAATAAGAAGAGAGGTGTACGCCGCCAACCTGAAC
>JBELAB010000188.1:0-6090 GCA_049509275.1 Syntrophobacteraceae bacterium
AAAAGTTTTTCATGTGCGTGAAGAGCAGCCGAATTGCCGGGTCCAGGGTTATGGCCAGAACGGCGGCAATGATCATGCAAAAATTCTTCGTGAATGCGAGGGGTTTAAAGAGCCTGCCCTCCTGGGCCTCCAGCGTAAAAATCGGCATGAATGAAACCGCTATTACCAGCAGTGCGAAAAAGCTCGGCCCTCCGACTTCCTTTACGGCCCCGATCACCACATTCTTGAAACCTCCGGGCCTTCCTTCGGTGTTCCAGTGCTCGAGCTTCTTATGTGTCTGCTCGACGACGACGATGGCGGCGTCCACCATTGCGCCCACGGCTATCGCGATCCCGCCCAGGGACATAATGTTGGCGGTAATATTCATCTCGTACATCGGAATGAACGAGATTATGACCGCAACCGGAATGGTGATAATCGGAATTATCGCGCTCGGAATGTGCCACAGGAAGATGAGGATAACCAGGCTGACTATTATCAGTTCCTCAGTGAGAGTATGTTTCAGGGTTTCGATAGACCGGCGGATGAGGTCCGCCCGGTCGTATGTCGTAACGATTTCCACTCCCTTGGGAAGGTTGGGGGTGATTTCGGCCAGCTTGGCCTTAACCCTGTCTATAACTTTTAAGGCGTTTTCGCCGTAGCGCATCACCACGATTGCGCCTACAGTCTCGCCCTCACCGTCGAGTTCGGCCACGCCCCGGCGAATATCGGGTCCCAGGACAACTTTGCCCAGGTTTTTGACCAGAACGGGCGTTCCTGTCATCTCATTGGTCCCTACGACCACGTTTTCAATGTCGCTCAACGATTTTACATATCCTCGGCCCCGCACCATGTACTCGCGCTCGGAGAACTCAACGAGCCGCCCCCCCACGTCGTTGTTGCTCTCCCGAATCGCGTTCATCACCTTGTCTATCGGGATTTTGTAGGAGAGCAGGGCATTGGGGTCGAGGTTTACCTGGTATTGGCGGACAAATCCACCGACCGGGGCCACTTCGGCAACGCCCGGCAGAGACTGGATTTCGTATTTCAAAAACCAGTCCTGAATCGAGCGCAGTTCCGCAAGATCATGCTTTCCGGTCTTGTCCACAAGTGCATACTCAAATACCCACCCGATGGCTGTCTCATCGCGGGCCAGCTCCACCTGGACCTCGCGCGGGAGCTTTGGAAGGATGTTACTCAGATATTCCAGCGTTCGGGACCTTGCCCAGTAGATGTCGGTCCCGTCTTCGAAAATGACGTATACAAATGAATAGCCGAAATCGGAGAAGCCGCGTATGTCCTTTACTTTTGGTACCCCAAGCATGGCCGTGATAAGAGGGTAGGTGACCTGGTCCTCCATGATGTCGGGGCTTCGGTCCCATTTCGAATAGATTATTACCTGCGTGTCCGAGAGGTCGGGGATGGCGTCCAGCGTTATGTGCCGCATCGAGTAGACGCCTGCTGCAACCGCCGCTCCAACGAACAGGAAAACAATGAACCTGTTGTTCGCACAAAAATCGATGACTCTGTTGATCATATCCATTCTTTCAATGATGAATGCGGAATGATGAATGATGAATGATGAATAAAAACACATCATCATCCATTGCTGCAGTTAATTTCCATCATTCATCACACATCATTTTTTCCCCATGCCGCCGGCGGCGGATTTGAGCTGGCTCTCCGAGTCGATCAAGAAATTTGCGGAGGTCACCACCCGCTCTCCTGCCTTGAGGCCGTCGAGCACGATCAGGCGGCCATCCACGCGCGGGCCGGCGGTTATTTTACGCGGCTCGAAATAGCCGCCCTCTTTGGCGATGAAAACCGTCTGGTCCGCACCCGAATCCAGCACCGCCTCCTGAGGAATTGAAAGTTTTTTTCCATAATCGGTTTTCAGCTCGACATTGGCGTACATATCCGGCTTGATCTTAAAGTCCGGATTGGCCAGCTCCACCCGGATTTTCAGCGTCCGCGTCTTTGGGTCCATTTCGGGAGATATGTAGGTAACCTTGCCTGTGAAGGTCCTTGCCGGGAAAGATGGGAAAGTGACCGACGCTTTCTGCCCCAGGCTGACCGATGGGATTTCATACTCGTATACTTCGGCCTGGATCCAGATATTGGAAAGGTTCGCGATGACAAACAGGTCCGCTTCGGGGGTGACCTGCTGGCCGGGAAATACGTTACGGGCGACCACAAAGCCGTCCAGGGCCGAATACAGCGTGAGCGACTTGAGTGGGGTCCCCAGGCGCTCGATCCGAGTGATTTGGGAGTCGCTTATGTCCCAGTATTTCAACCGCTCGCGAGTCGCTCTGTAAAGCGATTCCGACCTGGACCCGATGTCTGCGAATTCGCTGCTCTTGAGAATGTCTTTGGATTTTTTCGCGATCAGCAATTCCTCCTGGGTAGATACGAGATCGGGACTGTAGATGCTTAGCAGAGGCTGACCTTTCTTGACCAGCTTTCCGACGAAATCCACGTAAACATTATCCACCCAGCCCGGAAACTTCGTGTGTACGTGGGCGACTTTGGTTTCATCGTATGTGGCCAGACCCACGGCGCGAATGGTCTTGGACATGTCCATTTCAGAAGCTTCGCTAATTTTTACGCCGATCATCTGCTGTTTTTCCGGACTTATTTTGACAGTCCCGGCAGGCAGATTACCCGCCCCCGGCTGCTCGTCTTCATAGATCGGGACCAGGTCCATTCCATCTGGAGCTTTGCCGGGCTTGTCGGACTTATTGGAAGGGTTCATGGGATCGACATAGTAAAGGACCTTAGGCTGTTTTTTTTCCGGCGCCGATGGCTGTTCGTCTTCATAGATCGGGACCATGTCCATTCCGCAGGGAGCCTTGCCGGGCTTGTTGGACTTATTGGAAGGGTTCATGGGATCGACATAGTAAAGGACCTTAGGCTGCTTTGCGGTCTCGGAGGACGCCGTCTTCATTTCGCCTGCGTTGCGGCCGGCGTGCCAGTGAGAGTAGCCGAAAGCGCTGAGGGCCCCAAGCGCGAAGAACAGCAATGGGACGAGAAAAGCCCGCCTTTTGCCGGGAACGGCGGGTTCATTGGGGCCATAAATTTTGCCGGTGCTCATATGGCTGAATTTCTCCTCGCTTCAAGATGTAAGGACGGGAACGCAAATAGAATACCAATTAAAACAAATTCTTGGGTTTCTTTCAAATCTGCCTTTGGGTCCGTTGCCGGTCAAGGTTTTGAGCCGGCTCTCCCGGCTTCATCCGATGAGGACCAGTAGTCGAGAGTCATGCCGCATAGATAAGAAATGAAAGGTTTTTTCCATTCGTTGCAAATTTCTTTCAACCCGGCTTCCGGAGAACAATCCCCATAAGTGTGACAATAGGTACTTTAATGCATCATTACAAGCCCTTACGATTTTAAGTTGCAAGCTTTGGAACCTGGTCCGGATATTGCCTATTACCCCGAACCCGGCAAAGTAATATTGTCCCCTGTAAATTGTGGAATACCGCCATTTCCATCAGTACGAACCGGTTTTCCAATTAGCTTTTTTAAATGACCTTTAGTAGAATTCCCGGGAAAAGAGGGGGTTCTCATGTCAGGACCGGCCAAAAGGAAACAAATGCTGCCCCAAAATCTTATCCGGTTGTTTCTCCTTTGCTCCATTTGCATGCTAACCCCCATGCATGTTTTTTCTCAGGTCACCGGAGAACAAGGTCTGCTGGAAACAAAAGCAATTACTTTGGAAGAACTGCTGAAAGCCGCTGCCGAAAATAATCCCGAAATCAAGTCCTCTGCGCAGACCGCTGCTGCTTACAAGGCGATGATTCCTGCCGCAGGCGCTCTTCCCGATCCTACCGTTAAGTTCGAAACCATGGGGAACTTGATTCCTCCGACACTCATGAAAGGGGACCCGTCTTCAGCCCGCACCTACGGCGTCGAGCAGGAAATTCCTTTTCCCGGCAAACTCGGCCTGAAAGAAAATATTGCCTCGGTCGAAGCCGAATCCCGGCAGTGGAGTCATGAGCTTGTGCATCTAAAGGTTATGTCGGAGCTGAAGCAGGCTTTTTTCGATTTGTATTTGATCCATAAGTCAATAGATTTTTTGTTGAAGAATAAGGAGCTGCTTCAGAATTTCGAGGAGATCGCGGAATCAAGATACAAGGTCGGCCAAACGACGCAGCAGGACGTCCTCAAGGCCCAGGTCGAAATATCCAAGGTTCTCGACAGGCTGCTGGTGCAAGGGCAAAAAAAACGGATAGCCGAAGCAAAAATCAATAACCTTCTTTACAGGCCCACCGAGACTCCGGTCGGGAAACCAGCCGAATTCAAAAAAGCCGAATTTGCTTATTCGCTCGAAGAACTCACCCAGCTTGCCCAGGGCAATTCCCCCGCTTTGAAGGTCTCGGAAAGCGAGATAAGCCGCAGAGAGCAGGGGGTGGAACTGGCAGGCAAAGAATTTTATCCGGATTTTGCCGCCGGATTTGCCTATGCCGAAAGAGACCAGAACCCGGGAATGTACGGCCTGATGGTGAGCGCAAAACTGCCTCTTTACTTCTGGAGAAAACAGGGGCCCGAACTCGAAGCTGCCAGGCTGAATCTCTCCAGCGCCAGGAGTATGCGCGACAACACCGCATCAACTGTCCGCTACCAGCTCAAAGAAGCCTATACTATGGCAACCACTTCCGAAAAGCTCGCCAATCTCTATGGCTCTGCTATAGTTCCCCAGTCCAACCTGGCTCTTAACTCCGCCATAGCCAATTACCAGGTCGGGAAAATCGATTTCCTCCAACTGGTAGACGCCTCGATGTCCCTTCTCGAATACCAACTCAAATATTACGAATCGATGATCGAGTTTCATAAGGCGATTGCCCAGTTGGAACCGCTTGTGGGTGTTGATCTTATTAAATGAATGGCGGCAGGGACAGGGACGGGGAGCAGGGAGAAATAAAATTCCTGAGCCTCTGTCGCTTCAACGGATTAAAGGATTGTAATAATTGAGGCATTCAGCCGTTAAAGGCAAATTCCTCAACTGCTGCAATCCGTTTTGGTCCGGTAATATATACCATGCGGGGATTTGGCCCTGCAAAAAGGCAACCGGAAGCGGCAAAAAGCAGCGGTAAGTGTCGAGCGTCATGATAATTCCCCCATTTTGAGGGGGTTATGATCACGACAAATCCCCCCATGATCACATCAATTCTCCCCGAGTCTCAGATTATTCCCCCCCCTCGCCGAGGCGTGATTGAGCAAACATGTTTGAAAGACCGTTTGCCGCTACGTCCGTGCAGCTCAGGATGTCGGCTTCATCGGAACTCCCGCAACCGGCGCCTCACCGAATTTATATTCAAGTCTGCGGGCGAAAGCGCCGATTACTGAATCAAACCCGGACTTCGATAATTGACTGGAACTTTTCATAAAGTGGAGTTTCCAAACGATATGTCGTTGCGGGTGCAGTGAGAAGCTTCAAGACGAGGTGGGTTCACGGGAAACAATTTTAAGCCCGAACCCGGCTGCAATGCTCGGGAATTACGAGTTAGACAAACCTGCACGAGAGCTCAGGAAGGGAGAAACAAACATGAAGCGATGGATCAAAGTCGGTGTTTTCGTTTTGCTCAGCATGTGGACGGCAGGCGTCGTGGGTGCTGCTGAGGTGGCCACGAAAGACGAATGTGTCAGTAAGGTGAAGGCGGTTGCCGCCTTGGTCAAGGAACAGGGACCGGAGGCCGCCATAGCCAAGGTCAATGACCCCAAGAGTGAATTCACCTGGAAGGATTCTTACGTGTTCCTGCTTGATGCCGATACAACCATGATAGTGGCGCATCCAGCCAACCCGAAGCTGATCGGGAAAATCCAAACCGGTCTGAAGGACTCCAACGGCAAGATGTTCTTCGTCGAGTTCCTCAATGTGGCCAACGAGAAAGGTGAGGGTTGGGTGGATTACACGTGGCCGAAGCCGGGCGAGACCACTCCCTCCACCAAGTCCACCTATGTTTTTAAGGTTCCCGGTTCCAAGCTGATCGCCGGGGCGGGCTACTACCACTAAGGCTGTACACGGTATAGAGGGGGCCAAGCGGCCCCCTGAGCGAGCTCCAGGGAGGTTTTCTCTCATGCGACAATCTATGGTCAGGTTCTCCAATATTG
>JBELAB010000189.1:0-6083 GCA_049509275.1 Syntrophobacteraceae bacterium
GTCCACAGTCTGCCAGGATTGCGAAAATCCCTTGGACTCCTTGCCGGCGTAGGCCAGAACGAATTCCGGAAAATCAACTCCGTAAGTACGAACTTCAGTGCCTTGTTTGCCGGAAGACCCGCCGGTGATAAATCTCTCGATGGAATCCGGATGATAGGGGTCCAGCAGAAGTTCAGAATAGTAGAGCACCCTGGAGTTTGGATCATACGTGTAACGAGCGACTACCGGTACACCCTGTGAGATTGCCTTTACGGAATGAGCGGTTACAAAAACAATCGAGTTCGGTTGCCCGGCAAACAGAGGATGCGCGCCGCCCGTGAACTTGATGGGCTTTGGATCGCATTCGGCCAGTTGGCGATTGAGCAGATCGGCCAACTGGAAAGTCTGGTCCGGCTTTTGATTCTGAGTGCTCTGCCATACGCGCAGCGTAAACGAAAAACAAACCGAAAGAATGCCGAGCACGAGGGCGGAGATCGCCGTAGCCAGGATCAGCTCGATCAGCGTGAAGCCTTTCCTGTTGCCGGATACATGGCGGTACCTGGAATCGCTGGATATAACCCCCCCTGAGGCATCCAACATATTCCGCGCTCCGCGATGTATCCGGCATCCCTCATCCGGCATGTATCCACCACGCTGCGCTCTTCTATCCACTCCGCTCCTCCATCCGTGATTCACCGCTATTTCAGATCTTGGTTCGGGATTATTATGCTAAATTCCAGACTTGAGGATTGGTAGTTCAGCGTCACACGGCATAACCGGCCGGATTTGCCGCCGCCCTCACTTTCTTGAGCAAGTGGGACCGGAAGCAGGTAAACACCCACCTCAGGAGATCCCTCAATCTCTGTCAGGCGCACAACCCCGGCCATCGCTTTTGCCGGATCGGCCAGGATGACCTGTGCGGCTGACTCCAATATGGGCTGAATATAAGCCTTTTCCTTCAAATGGGCCCTATAGCGAATGGACTCGGAGATAACCCCCATCACCGCGCCTATAATCAAAGCGCCGATAGCCAGGCTGACCATCATCTCAAGGAGCGTGAATCCGCGTTCCCGTGTCCCAGCCTTAAAGATTGACGCGGAGAGGGGGAGAGGGGGAGAGGGGGAGAGGGTCTTGTCCCCGCGTCTCCTCGTCCCCGCGTCCCCGCGTCCCCGTGCCGGACTTTTTGTCACCGCATCGCCGTGTCGGGCTTTTTGTCTCCGCGTCTGTTTTCTCACCCCCTCACTTAGTCCTCTCCAGGCTCAACGTTCCAAACATCGGATGTATATAGACGTGGTAAGTGCGCTCGTGATCGAAGACAACTTCAAAATCGTTTCCGACAAGGCTGCCGTCCGGGTAAAAAATAATAAGGAAATCGCCTGTTCCCGGCTCCTTCTGCAGATTCTCTGAAAATATCTCGGCATTAAGAGGTATGGACCGCCTGGGTGGATTTTCAAAACCGTAAACCCGCGTGACCCCGTTGAGTCTGAATGCGATCGGGCGTCCGCAATTCATGGCGAACAGGCGGCTCCTTTCTATTGACCCTGTAAATTGCTGAAGAAAATCGCTGTCTTCAATCTGTTTCCAGTTGGAGCCGACCCTTGGGACAACCACGGCGATAGTCACTGAAATGACCACCAGTACAACGATCATTTCAGCCAGGGTAAAACCGCGAACGGAGATCGCAGGACGCAGGACGGAGGGCAGAAATCGCGAATCGAATAATCTCCGCCATCGATTATCCGTCTTCCGCCATCGGTCATCCATCTTCCGTCTTCCGTCTAGAATTTGATGTCGTTGATCCCAAAGATAGCCGAAAACATGCTCATGACTATCAGGCCGATAAGCCCGCCGGTGAACAAGATCACCAGGGGCTCCATGAGGGTCATGATCCTCTGAAGCGTCCTGTGAAGTTCTTTTTCAAAGTATTCCGAAAGAGAGAGCAGGCCCGCTCCGATGTTGCCCTGCTCTTCGGATATGCGCAACATTGTTCCCATTCGCGCCGGAAAAGCGGAATGGCTACGAAAAAAATTGCTCATCGACCGCCCGATTTTTATTTCCTGATGCAGGGGTGCTATCGACTCCCTTAGAACGGCATTCAATATCAGTTCCTGGCCGAGGCTGAGGGCCCTCAGAAGGGGGACCCCCGACTCCAGCATGGTCCCAAGCGTTCGGCAGAAGCGGGTGAGTTCGCTGTACAGGATCAAATAACGCGAAAATGGGAACCAGAACAGGCACTTATCCAGAAACCTTCTTATATTCGGCCGGCGAAGAAGGTATTTGCCGCCCCACAAGGCCACTGCAATGGCGATCGGGACCAGCCATCCGAACTCTTTGAGCCAGGCGCCGATATTGACCATAACCTGTGTGATAAAGGGGACTTTCTGATTCAGGTCGTGAAAGATTTGCGCAAATTTGGGAATGACATAGACCAGCAGGACCGTCACCGAAACCACAGAGGTCCCCAGCAGGATAACAGGGTAGATCATCGATGATATCATAGCCTGTCGAAATACGCGCCGCTGCTCGAGGTACTGGGCCAGGCGCTTGAGGATAGGCCCGAGCGTGCCGCTTGCCTCGCCTGCCCTTATCATGTGATCCGACAGGGAGCCGAATACATCTCGATAATTACTCAAGGCGCCCGAGAGATCGTTTCCGGCCTGAACGCTTTCCCACAACTCTTGCACCATGCGCTGAAAGCGTTTGTGAGTCTGATTGCTGCTTATGAGGCTAAGGGCGCGGTCAAGCGGCAAGCCTGCAACAAGAAGGTCGGAGAGATCGAAAAAAAAACGGATGATATGCTCTTCGGGAACCCGCCGCTTCTTCCGGCTTCTTACGGCCTTGATCCTGACCGGAAAAAGCCTGCCCGCCTTAAGCTTCCTGGCGGCGTCCAGTTCCGAGAGCGCTTCGGTCACTCCCCGGTGTATTGCCCCACCGGCATCTCGCGCCTGGTATTGGAAAAAACTCATACGAAACTCCCGGTGAGCAGTGAGCAGTGAGCGGTGAGCACTAGTACTCTGTTCACTGTTCACGGTTCACTTGTCTCAAATCGACAGGCTTGTTACCCTCAGGACCTCGGAAAGGCACGTCACACCTTCGACCACTTTTCGGAACCCGTGGTGGGCCAGCGGCCGATAACCGAGTTCAAAGGCTGTACGGGCAATGCTTCCGGCGTCTTTGCCCGCGACAATAGCCGATCTTATGGCCTCGTTGACCGGGAGGACCTCGAAGATTGCCTGCCTGCCTCTATATCCGGTATGTCCGCACCTCTCGCACCCCTTGTTCCGGTAGAGGGTAAGGCTGGGAGGTAAATCATACAGTAGTTCGCCGATTCGGTTCCTGTCCTCCTCACGGGCCGAGTATTGGGTTTTACAATGAGGGCACAGCATGCGGATAAGACGTTGAGCCATGATTGAGAGAAGCGAATCGGCCATCAGGAAGGACTCGATTCCGATGTCTCGAAGGCGCGTAATTGCCCCCGGGGCGTCGTTGGTGTGCAGCGTCGAGAGGACAAGATGTCCGGTCAGGGCCGATTCGATGGCTATATCGGCAGTCTCTTTGTCACGAATTTCACCTATCAGCAAAACGTCCGGGTCCTGCCGAACCAGAGAGCGCAGCGCATTTGCGAAGCTCAGGCCGATCTGCGGTTTTACCTGCACCTGGTTTATCCCGTCTATCTGGTATTCGACCGGATCTTCGACCGTGATAATCTTGCGCGTAACCGTATTGAGCCTTTTCAGAACGCCGTACAGAGTCGTTGTCTTGCCCGACCCGGTCGGTCCGGTCACCAGGATCATCCCGTATGGGCGCTCGATCAGATTCTGGACATAATCAAGGTCTTTACGATCCATCCCCAGGTTGGCGAGATCATATTCAACGCTTTCCTGCGCAAGAAGCCTCAGAACCACACTCTCCCCATAGATGGTCGGAACGCTTGATACACGAATGTCCACCTCGCGATTTCCAAACCTTATTTTGATCTTCCCGTCCTGGGGCAGCCGGCGTTCGGCTATGTTAAGATTGGCCATAAGCTTGAGCCTGCTCAGGATGGCTGACTGCATGGCCTTCTGAGGCTGGTCGAGATCGAAAAGCACGCCGTCCACCCGGCATCGCACGTGAAAGGAGCGCTCGAAAGGCTCGAAATGTATGTCCGAGGCCCGCATATCCAGCGCTCTGGAGATCAGCACGTTTACCAGCCGTACAATAGGCGCCTCCTGGGCCAACCCCTTGAGGTGTTCCAGGTCTTCCTCAAAGCCGCCCGCACCGATGGCGGTCCCATCCCTTGACTGTTCTTCGGCCTCGCGGGCCGCCGTTCCGTAAAGCCGGTCGATAGCCGTACGGATTTCCTCGCGCTGCCCCAGGTAAAGGCTAAGTTCCATTCCGCTAAAATAGCTCGAAACAATATTGAGAATCGGCAGGTCCAGAGGATTGTTCACCACGACCCGCACCCGTCCGCTCTCCACTTGAATGGGCAAAACAGCGTGCTTGCGCAGAAAAAACATTGAAACGCCTTCCAGAAGCACGGGCTTTTCCGGATAGTCTTCGCGATCGAGCATCGCAATGCCCAGATTTCCGGCCATAACGCGAAGGATGCGGCCTTCATCGGTAACCGCAATGTTTTCGAAAGCATCCATCAATGGAAGGCATTTGACGAAAAGGGATTGCTGCAGAAGCCGTTTGTGCTCTTCAGGCAGATTGAATTCCTGCTGAAACGCATCCAGAAGAGAAATTTGTTCTTCCATGGGATGCCCCCATTAAATAAATTCGCGCCTTGGGAGGTATGCGAATGTTAGCAATATCCACCGAAAAAGTAAACGATCCCCGTGAAACGAGTGTTTTTCCCGGCGCAGAAGGCATCCCGCGCCCGCCCAATGCGTCCGGCTTCCGCCTAACGGCGGTAAAAGGATCTTCCGCCGATAGCGGCATGTACATGCAACACTATCCGGTATTTATTTTTGCATGATGCGCGTTTTTTTAATTAAGTGATATATGAGAGTGACGCAGAGATTTTTCTCATTCACGAAAGGGGGAGAGCGATGGCAGAACTGGTGATAGTCAGGAAATCCGATGGCATTGCCTCAGTGTTGCTAAACCGCCCGGAGGCATTCAACGCATTGGACATGGATCTGGTGGAATCCTTTGCAGCCAATATCATTACTCTCGCAGCAGATGAGAGAGTGCGCGGAATCATCATCTCGGGAGAGGGTAAAGCGTTCTGCGCTGGCGGTGACCTCAAATATGCTCTTGCATTCCCTCAAGGCCCCTCTGCCGCACTTCATGAATTGGCCGCCAGATTTCATCAGGCCGTTCTGGAGATTCGCCGTATGCCTAAGCCTGTCATAGCTGCTGTTAACGGGATAGCGGCCGGAGGAGGTTTCTCCCTGGCCCTGGCTTGCGACTTTAGAATCATGGCCAAGTCTGCCAAATTGCGCCAGGTCTACACTTCCAGCGGACTATGCAGTGATGGTGGGGGTTCCTTCATGCTCCCCAGATTGGTCGGATTAGCCAGAGCGATGGAGATCATGGCTTTCGACAGGCCCATCTCTTCAGAGCAGGCTCTTTCCTGGGGATTGGTAACCAAAGTTGTAGAGGATGGGAACGCTCTCGAGGAGGCAACCCGTATGGGTCTTGAGCTTGCAGAGGGCTCAATGAATTCCTTCGGATGGTCAAAAAGGCTCCTCACCGATTCCTTCAACAGCTCTTTTGAGACCCATATAGAGCGGGAGCGCAGAGGCATTGCCGGTTGTGCTGCTCATCCTGAAGGTGCAGAAGGACTGAGAGCGTTTTCAGAAAAACGCAAACCTATATTCAACCCGGGGAAATCCTTGTAGAAGCTTGGATCGTTGCATACACAATATCCTTTAAGGTCCGGCGGTGACGAATGGATTAACGCGTTCCCTCCATTTGCCGTCTACACATTGATAGACGGGCAATTCACCCCGATGCAGCAGGGCGCCTTCTTTACGATTCGAGCATACAATGCTCCGTGATCTGACAGCCCCCGCACATGAGACAGCCTCCGGAACGGGTGCCTTGGAGCGGCTCCTTGTCCTGCGTGCGGATTTCCGAGTTGAAATCCTTCTTAGATTTTGGATCGGGCCGACCCT
>JBELAB010000019.1:0-14682 GCA_049509275.1 Syntrophobacteraceae bacterium
ACCTGCAAGACAGCCCTTGCTCAGCTTTTCGTGCAAGGGCACCTAAAGGTTCAAAAGGAACCTGGATTTGTTTCCCTCCATGGAGTTGGAAAGGCGTCCGGAACTTACCGCTCACCCCCGGCACCCACGTTACGACCCGTGGCGCCCGGGCTTGCAGGGTCCAACCCCATGGGAGGGATCGTTCAAAGGGAAATCAACCGATTCGTGCTGGAGACCTTCGGCCGATTCCTTAAGCCCGGGATCCTGGAAGCCATCCGCCAGGAGGTCAACCCGGCATTCCAGGAAGACGATCTTACAGCGGTTATCCAATCCATGCTCGGTGGCTCCGGGCCCCCCGATGCTGTTGAATTAGGGATCAACCGTTATTCGCATGCCCGTAGAATTCCTACCGGCCCTCGTTTAGAAAAGAGGGAAGCTGCAGGAAGCCCCGGTTTTGTAGAGGGGGATTCAGGGGGATTTCCCGAGCCTGGCGATTCACCCGTATCGATGGAGACTCCCGCCCCCGGCCATGCGCCTGAGGGTCTGGAACACATGGAGAGCCTCATTAGAATCATCATGGATGCTACTGGATTCGAAAGGGGCGAGATCCAACCCGATATGGATCTCAAGAGAGATCTCTCCATCCGCTCCAGTCGTCTCCCGATCATCATGGACGCAGCGGAACGCCACTTCGGGATCACTATCGAATTGCAGGATTTTATTCATGTCCGCACCGTGAGGGATATCGCGCAGAAGATCTCCGAGATAGTGGCCAGGGGGGAAGGCGCCGGGCCGCGGAAGACGGGCGAGGCTGTTGACCCCGGCGCGGTGCGAGATGAAATCCTGAAGCCCTCAGCGGATGAGGCAAGCCTAAAGCGGCTCGTATTCAGTTACGTTCCTCTCGATCTGCCGGCTTCCAATCCCATGAAACTGGAGCCTGGCGAGTCAGTCCTCCTTCTCTCACCGGATAGGGATGACCGCATTGCAGCAAGTGCAGGAGAGATCTTCCGCCTGGATCACGGGGTTGACATATTTCCCATGCCGTTCATGCAAGGGAGTTTCAGTCCAGGCGAAACGGGCCACGACATTCGAACTGCCGAAGGAGCCCATGGGGCTTCCGACAGGATAGCGAGCCTGACGTCCCTCGCTGGGATGGTTATCGTTTTACCTCAAGGTGTGCCGGAAAGTTTAAGAAGCATGGAGGATGTTTCGCGGCTTCTCAAAGGGTTCTTTATCCTCCTGAAAACATTTCTCCAGACGCCGGCCAGGAAATTCGCCGTGCTGATCCACTCCGGGGAGGATACCGAAACACCGGGCCGGCTGGCGGCGGAGGGGATGCTGGGACTATTTCTGAGCGCAGCGCAGGAATACCCGGCGGTCCAGTTTCGCACATTGGAAATCGGCCGTGACACCGACCTTCGCGCTGCCTTATGCGATGCTCTGGACAGAGGGTACCCGACGGTGGAGATGGCTCATCGTGATGGAAGGGTCTTCACCTCGGAGGGACGCGTTGCCCCGTCTGTCTTCAGGGACCCGTTAACTCTTGAACTGAGCCCTGGAGACGTTGTAGTCATGTCCGGGGGCGCGACGGGGATCAGCGCTCACCTGGCCCGCAGTCTTGCGCCTTTTAAGCCACGCCTGGTCTTTCTGGGGAGGACGTCTCTCGATCCAGGCATGAATACCGTAAACCCCCCTCCTGCGCATCAGCTTTCGGAATCTTTGCCTTTAGAAAACAGAGCACTGGAGATTACCCGGACCCTGGAGGATTTACACTCCTCAGGGATCGAGGCTTACTACCATACCTGTGATGTCACTAACCCCGAGGCCGTCCGCGCCTTCATGGACGAGGTGGCAAACCGTTATGGCAAGGTCCGCGGGATCATCCACGGTGCGGGAGTCCTCAGGGACGGTTTCCTCAGCCAAATGACCCCGGATGACTTCTCCATGGTTACGGACATCAAGTTCCTCGGGGCGTGGAATCTATTCCTGGCTGCCGAGAAGGCCGACTTGAGGTTTTTCGTGGGCCTTTCTTCCGTGGCCGCGATACAGGGGAATCCCGGCCAAACCAACTACGCGGCAGCCAACCGGATGATGTCTGCGTTGATCAGAGCCCTCCGGCGGAAGAATGGCGCCATACGGTTCAAGGCATTGATGCTTCCCCCTATCGAGGGGGCGGGCATGGCCGAGGACCAGGATGTACGGGAGCTAATGAGGTGGAAGGGTGCGTCCTACATACATGTAAATGAGCTTGCAGGGCTTTTCTGCCGGGAGCTGTTCGTATCCCCGGCCGACGACGATTGGGTAATGTTCATGAGAACACTACCCTCCGTGAAGACGGCAAGGCTCAATGACATGGCCCGTCCTTCGCCCAATCGAGAACTGGATGGAGGCTCCGCGTCCTTCAGTCCCGAAGACTTTCCCATGATAGAGGGGATCTCGAGCCTTGACATCCGCCGGGAACAACTCGAGGCCTTCAGGTCTTTTTCCCGTGAGAAGGACCTTTGGATCGAGGATCACAGGCCCTTGGCGTTCATCAAGCATCCAATGGTCTCAGCCGCCATGTTTCTGGAGACATTCATGGAAGCCGCCCGGATACTGTATCCTTACTTGCAGGTGCGAGGGGCCCGCCAGGTGCGATTCCTGGACATGATCCAATGTCCTCCTGAGGTCCCCCGGTCCTCCAGGATCTCCTGCCGCCGGGCCGGCAACGGCCTTCCGGAGGTGTTGTGCGAGGTCTCTCTGGCAACACAGCAGATCTCCCCCACAGGAAGATTGACAGACCGCTTCACCCCCCACTGCGAGGGGCAGGTCATTCTCGACGGCGGGGAAGGATATTTAGGGGAGAGTTTCGTGGATTTTCCCGTCCTGCTCGACGAACTGCGGACGCGCCCCATGGCTCATGAAAATATGCTTGAATGGTACGAGAAACACAGCGGCCTCAAAGGCAGGTATTGCGTGCTGGAGCTCCTTGACGGTGCAGGACCGGGAGTGGTGCGGGGACGAACCACCTACCGGCAGACAGGTGATTTCGCAAACCTGCTCAACGCGCAGTACCAATACTCTCCCTACCTTTTCGAGGCCCTTTTGCAGTTGACCGGCTTCTACTGCGTGGCAATGGAGATGCCGGAGCAACGATCCCTGATTCCCATGGAGATCGGGGAGATGCGGTTTTGCCGAAAATGCCGGGAGGGGGAACAGATCACCCTGGAGGCCCGCATGCGGACGCAGAACGAGCAGGGCCTCACCTGGGACGCCAGAGGACTTGACGATCAAGGCCGCACCATTATGCAGGTTTCCAATATGCGGATGCACTGGGTTTCGGACTGAGCCTTCAGGGATCGGAGAGAACGAGGTTCGGAAAAGATTGGAGTGGATGTGGCGGAAGATTGCCAAGACATAACTGTCCATGCCGCGAGTTTCGATCATCCAGGGGGACCGGTCTTTTATGCATCCTTGCCATGTTCCGCCGAGATCTTCAAAGGACATCGGGCAAACGGGTCAGGAGACAAGCACCGTCTGGTATCTATCCTGTGGGATCACCTGGTGTCGATGGGAAGCCCTTTTTGGGAATGCTTTCATTCCTCCCGCAGAGCTGCTTTCCCCATTCACGTGGTCCGCGGCCGACTCGGCAGGCCACATCTCCTGTTGGGAGAATATCGGGGCCCGGCCGTTTCCTTCAGTGAAGGTGGAGGAAACGTCTGGGCCGCCCTCTGCGGGGACCAGTCCGATATCGGCATCGATGTGGCGGGGACCGATGAATTCCAAAAGGGATACCCCTTTCACCGGGTGTTCAATGAGGAGGAGCTTCAAGATGCCTTGAGATTGGCGGGCGGAGAATTGGGAAGCGCATCAGCCCTGCTCTGGTCTATCAAGGAAGCCGTCGTCAAGGCCCTGGGATGCGCGTTCCACCTCGTGGACCCTCTGCAAATAAACGTATATCCACCGGTGACAGGAGGTGACGGCGGATATACCTTTTTAGTAGGCCTATCAAGGAAGGCCCTGATGCAGTTTCCCACAGGAGCCGGCCGGTCCGTATGGGTACGTTCGTTTCCTCATGTGAAGATGTGGCTTTCCATCACCCGCTTGAATTGGCAGCCTTGACGGGGCGATGACGCAGATTCCTGATACATTGACCCATAGATGCAGGATGTCGATCCATGACGACGCAAGTTGAGCACGCAATAGAAGTCGAGAACCTGACGAAGTTTTACGGAAACTTGCCGGCGGTCAACGACATATCGTTCAGCGTCAGGCGAGGCGAGGTTTTCGCGTTCCTGGGCCCGAACGGCGCAGGCAAGACCACCACCGTAGAGATAGCCGACACGATCCGCAGGCCCACATTGGGGAAGGTGCGCATCCTCGGGATGGACGTCACGACCAGAAAGCGCTACATCGTCCCCCGCATCGGGGTCCTCCCACAGGGGTTCAGCTCGTTCGACAGGATAACGGTCAGGGAGACAATGCAGTACTACTCGCGGCTTTTCTGTTGCAGGACCGCCGATATCGACGGGCTGGTAGATCTCGTTAACCTCAAGGACAAGGCCAAAGAACAATACATGAAACTCTCCGGGGGCTTGAAGCAGCGCCTCGGAATCGCAATTGCGCTCGTGAACGACCCCGAGATCGTGTTCCTCGACGAGCCGACGACAGGTCTTGACCCCCGCGCCAGGCGCGAGGTGTGGGAAGTTGTGCTGGGCCTTAAGAAGCAGGGAAAGACGGTATTTCTCACCACGCACTACATAGAGGAAGCTGAGCTCCTTGCAGACACTGTCGCAATTATCTCCAAGGGGAAGATCATCGCCATGGACTCTCCTGTGCAGCTCATAGAAAGCAACGCAGATTACCTTGTGCTCACGCTGCAGTCCGGCGATGGAAAAGCTTTTGAAATCCTTGGGAAGATGGGCTTCGAGCCGGAGCTTAAAAACCACAAGAGCACCAGTGTGAGGGTGGAGCGTACGGACGATATCCGGAAGATACTTAACGCCATGAAAGACGCCGGGGTGTCGTTGCTCAGCATAGACGTTCGCAAGCCCAACCTCGAAGAGGTTTTCCTGAAACTCACCGGCGAGGCCCTGCAAGAAAGCGCCTCCGGGGGAAAGGGGGCGGAATGAACCTGCGCGTCGTCGGCGCAAATCTCGCCGTTAGCATGAAGAGCTTCTTCCGCGAGAAGACTACAATGTTCTTCACTACTACCTTCCCGATACTGCTGATACTCGTGTTCGGCACCATTTTTGTGGACCCGGATAAAATCAGCTTCGACCTTTGCGTGCAGGACATCGACCAAACCGCAACCTCGGCGGAGGTCGCCAAGGCACTCGCCGTCAGCGGGAAGTTCAGGATAATCGATGTCGATCCTGCCATCGACGCCGCGCAGTACGCCAGGGACAACAAGGTGAACCTGGTCCTCGTTATTCCCAAAGACTATGAAAAATCTTACACACAGTATCTGGAATTCGACGACCCCAACGCATCCGCTACCATCAAATATGTCTACGACCCCAGCTCCAGTTCGGTGGTTACGAAGATACAGATGCTGGAGATGGTATTCGCCAAGATGAACCAGGGGCTGTCCGGAAAGCCGCCGTTAGTCAAGACGGCAGAAATATCGATACACACCAGGAAATACCGGTTCATCGACTTTTTCATCCCCGGCATCATCGCTATGGCGGTGATGACCTCAAGCCTGTTCGGCACGGTGAACGTGAACACGGAGCTGCGGCAGAAGGGCATCATCAGGAAGCTATCGACCACGCCCATCACCCGTACCGAGTGGCTACTGTCGAACATTCTGTACCAGTTCGTGCTCGCGGGCATATCCACCACTGCAATGCTGCTGGTGAGCTACGCCGTGTTTGACGTTAAATTGCGGATAAACGCCTGGCTCCCTCTGTTCGTTGTGCTTGACGTCTTTACGTTCGTCGGAATCGGGATGATACTCACCCGCGTCGTGAAGGAGGCGCAGAGCGCAGCAGCAGCAGCCAACGCCATCATATTCCCGATGATGTTCCTTTCGGGGAGTTTTTTCCCTCTCGAGATGATGCCGCGCTACTTGCAGACGTTCGCCATGACGCTGCCTCTGTACTATGTTAACGAGGGTCTCCGGGCATCCATGGTGTTTCACGACAGCGTGACCGCCCTGCGTTACGCCGCGATAATAGGGACTTTCGCGGCCGCGGTCTTCATCTTGGGCATAGCGTCCACCAAATGGGAAGAGGGCGGGTGATTTTCAATAACATCACAGCCATCTCGTATATATCAGGGGGAAGGGAATTCTTGCAGAAGCGCCCGAAGTGAAGAAGCAGCGCGCTGTTTCTCGTCATCCACCTTTTGCAGGGCTTCCAGCTCCGGGGCGACGACATCCAGGGCAAAACGAATCTGCTCGGGCGTGTGGGTGCAATTGACAAAAAAGCGCAGGCGGGCGGAGTTGTCAGGAACTGCCGGATAGATCATGGGCAGGGCATCGATCCCTTGCCGGAAGAGGGCTTGAGAGAGTCTTACCGCCTTCAGGGAATCTCCTACGATCACTGGAATGACAGGGGAACCGCTGCTGCTGGCGCCGGTATTCAGGCCCCTTTCCCGAGCGAGCATGCGAAAAAGCCCGGAGAGCTCATGCAGGCGCGTCACCCGTTGCGGTTCCTTCCTGAGCAATCGAATGGCGGCCAGTGATGCTGCGGCGTTCGGCGGAGGCATTCCCACGCTGTAGACAAATCCCGGCGCAGTGTATTTCAGGTATTCGATGAGGGCCCCGGACCCTGCGATATAGCCTCCGCAACTGGCAAAGGATTTGCTCAAGGTGCCCATCCAAAGTTCCACATCGGCAGGATTGATTCCAAAGTGCTCGCCAATACCACCGCCCCTTTTCCCCAATACGCCGATGGAATGGGCCTCGTCCACCATCAGAAAGGCCCCGTGCCGCTTCTTGATCTTAATGAATTCGGGCAGTTCCGGGATATCGCCATCCATACTGTAAACGCCTTCGATAACGACGAGGGCCCGCCGGAAACGGGATCGTGACTCCCTGAGAATCATGTCCAGGGCTTGCCAGTTGTTGTGGGGAAAAGAGAGGTGCGTTGCCTGGGAGAGTTGGCATCCCTGGAGAACACTGTTGTGGATCAGGGCATCATGAACGATGAGGTCGGGCTTGCCGAACAGATGGCCTACGGTGGTCACGTTGGTGGCATGCCCGCTCACAAAGACAAGGCTGTCCTCCGTTCCAATGAAGTCGGCAATTTCTTTTTCAATCTCACGATGCAATGGTCTTTCACCTGAAGCAAGACGGCTTGCCGAAACGGACGTACCGTAGCGGTCGATCGCGTCTTTGGCGGCTTGAGATACGACCGGATCTCCGGACATGCCCAGGTAATTGTACCTGGAGAAGGTTATGTACTCTCGACCTTGTGCAACGGCTCCATGGGAGTTGGCCCCTTCGAGCACCCTGAAGTAGGGGTTGTCGATACCTCTAGCTTTCATGCCCAGCATGATCTGCTGGAGGTTTCGGTATTCAGGGTAGTCCTCAAACGGCAGGCACTCCGGTTGTATCTCAGGGGCATTCCTAAGGGCACAGACCCTTTCCGCCGGCTCTCCGGACTGACGGCCGGATGAGAGCACCTTTCCCAACGGTCCCTGTTCGGCGTCAAGCCCTCTTCCCGATGTCCTTTGCCAAAGAACATGCGCCGTCAGATCGGAAATGCCCGCCCCCAGAAACAGCGCCTCGACGGGAAACTCGATTCCCATGTCTTCTTCAATGGCCGTCTTCAGCTCCACTGCCATCAAAGAATCCATGCCCAGCGTATTCAAGGGACCGTGCACATCCACCCTGGAGAGCGAGATATTAAGAAGATCCGCCACCTTTTTTGCAATGTAAGACTCAATGACACGGATGAGTTCCGATGTGTCTTCCGTCCCCATGTCACCAGATTCCAACTCGCCGACTTTGAGCTTGCAGTCCTTCAGACGGCTTGCAGCCGAGGTGTCCGCCATCATGTGGCCCGGCGGGCATTCTTCCCATGCCTGGAGGGGTGTCTCCGGCTCAACTTCCTGGGAATACCCCACGGACTCGGCAACGACCTTCAAGCTGCCATGGATAAAATGTTCCCGGCAAAGGTGGCGTTGGACTTTTCCGCTTGTCGTCTTGGGAAGACTGGAGGTCTTGAGGAGCACCACAGTGTATGCCTGGATTTCATGCTCTCGTGACACACTTTGGCGAATGGCTCCAATCACCGCGTCCGCGTCAAGTTTTCTGATGTATCGCCGCTCGACCTCCTGGACCACCACAAGCCGTTCCTCATCCCCGACTTCAACGGCAAACGCCGCCCCGCAGTCTGCCCGCAATGCCTCATGGCTTTTCTGCACGGTCCTCTCGATGTCCTGAGGATAGTGATTGCGGCCCCGTATGATGATGAGATCCTTAAGGCGGCCGGTGACAAAGAGCTGGCCGGCATGGATAAACCCGAGGTCTCCCGTGCGCAGAAAGGGACCTTCGCCATTATCGGCAAGCCTTGCCCGGAAGGTCTGCTCCGAATCTTCAGGCCGATTCCAATACCCTTGTGCAACGCTTGGCCCTGCGATCCATATTTCACCGATCCTGTCGCTCTCGCAGGGAGTTTGCTTCTCCGGGTCGACGATAACAATCTCATGGTCCGGCGGCGCTGCCCCGTTTCCTACCAGCTTGAAGTCGTGCTCACTATCTTCAGGCGCCAGGGCAAGGCGGCCGGCTTGCAACGCCTGCGCATCCGCATGGAGCAATGTCGGTCCGGATCTCTTGTTGGATCCGGAGGCGATAAGGGTTGTTTCCGCGAGACCATAACAGGGCAGATATGCTTTTTGCCGAAAGCCGCAGGATTCGAAAGATGCGGCGAAACGGTTGAGCGTCTCCCCCCTGACAGGCTCGGCACCGTTGAAAGCGACCTCCCAACTACTCAGATCAAGTCCTGACTTCTGCTCCGGCAAGATCTTTCGAACACAAAGATCGTAGGCAAAATTCGGACCGCCACTTGTCGTGCCCTTATAGCGTGAGATGGCCATAAGCCATCGGAGCGGTTTTTGGATGAAGTGAACAGGCGATAGCAGGATCGCATCTGCACCTGCATAAACGGGCTGAATGATCCCTCCGATCAGCCCCATGTCGTGGTACGGGGGAAGCCAGATTACACCTCGGCTACTCGGTGAAGTCCCAAAAACTTCGTGGATGACGGATGAATTATGGAGCAGGTTTCCATGGCTGACCATTACGCCCTTGGGACTTCCTGTGGAACCGGACGTGTACTGGAGGACAGCGAGGGAATCAGCACCAATGGGTGGTTCTTGCCAGGCATTTGCCAGGTCGTCGGAAATGGTGTCGGTTGGTATCCATTTGAGAGCCATCAAGGCGGGAGTCTGATCTATTTTGCGCTTGTATTCTTCCAGGGTGGAAGACGTGGTGAGCGCGACTGTTGGCCCTGCGTCGGATACCGTTGCTACTAGGCTCGCCAGGAACTGGTTGGAATGTGGCGGATAGGTTGGCACGGCGACCATGCCCGCACACAGGCATCCGAAGAATGCCGTGGGAAACTCGGTGCCCGAAGGGTAGAGCAAAAGGACTCTTTCTCCAGGAGAGAGGTGAGATTGGAGATGCGCCGCAATGGCGAGCGCTCTCCGTTCCAGTTCGCAATATGTCAGTCTGGTTTCTTGTGATTCCCCATCATCGAGATAGGTGTAGGCGGTTTTGTCTCTATGCTCTTGAACCCTCCGCCGTAGCATGTGGATCAGGTTGGGCAGCCCTTGCGTGCAGACCGTTGATCCCGAACTGCACTGATTACCATGGCTTAAATCGTCTTTCATGCCGTTGCTCATTTCTCCCTTTTTGGTCGAAGAATCCCGCGGTCATCAAAGGGACCCCGAGTTTCTCAATGGTCAATGCGCAATCGTGAATTGCACAGAAACGAGAGACCATCACCAACATTCAGGTTTCTCAAAGCATGCTGGATTTGTCAACTATAAGTTTTCAAAAATGCACAGGACTCCGGCTTTCGCCGGGGTGACGTCTCTAGGGTTTTTCGCCCTGATGCGGGAATTCCAATCCTTTTTCATCACCCTGCCGGTAGGTCGAATTCACAGCAGACAGATACTGTCCTTTCTCGATTTGCCGGTATTCGTTTGCCGGATGGACCTATTTTCGAACGGCCTTCGCCATTATCGAATTGCACTTCCTCCGTTCCTGACGCTATAATACCGTAAATTTGATGGAGGATTTTTGTGGAATCGAATTCCAGAATTCAATCGGTCGCACGTGCGCTCACTATTGTCGAGATCCTTGCCGAAGCGGGCGGCGAGCTTGCCTTGAACGAAATCGCCGCGCGGCTGTCGCTGGCTAAAAGTACGGTCCATGGACTTATCTCGACAGTCAAAGATTTTGGCTTTATCGAGCAGAGTTCTTTCACCGGCAAATACAAGCTAGGCACCCGCCTTTTTGAAGTCGGACAAGTTGTCGCCCATGGCTGGGAAGTGCGCGCGATCGCTGCCCCGTATATCACCAAACTTCTTGTGGAGTTGGGCGAGACAGTCCACCTGGTCGTCCTCGACAAATTTGAAGTCCTTTACATTGACAAGCGGGAATCCGGCCGGTCTCTGGAGATCGTTTCACAGGTCGGGATGCGGCTGCCTGCCCATTGCACCGGGGTCGGCAAGATGCTCATGGCGCACCTTCCGCCTGGGGAAAGGCGTGAACTCATTGACACCAAGGGCCTTCCCCGATTTACCAAGAACACGCTGACCGATGTGGAGGTCCTCGAAGAAGAGTTAACCAGGATCAGGAAGCAAGGCTTTGCAATCGATAATGAGGAAATAATGGACAGTCTTCGGTGTGTGGCTGCTCCTATCAAAGACCAGACCCGTAAAGTGATATCCGCAATAAGCGTTTCCGGTCCGGTGTCTCGTATGAAGGGGGAGTGGTTGGAAAAAGCCATACTGCGTGTTACAGAGACGGCAGAAGAAATCTCATTCGGCCTGGGATACCGCTCGAAGTCGCAGGCCCTTAACAATCAATTGGCTCCACGATCCGAGGTTTCATGTTGACAGACTTTCCGGCGGCACATTTTTCTTGACGTTGGTTGTACTCAATAGTATGCTGCGTCAGTTCGAAGATGCCGAACGTCGTACGACAATACGGAACGATACATGGACGTCAGGCCCTACCTTTTTGAACCGCTCGAAGGGCAACTCTTTGTTGCCAACCTCACAGCGGCCGAATCAGGCATTCTTGCCGGCACCACCCTTGCTCTCAACCGTGCATTGGAACTGGGCCTCTCAGTCCTGACCCATATTCCCGTCGGCTCCGACCTCGAACCCGGGGTCTGCGTTTTGAGCCTGCGGGGGACGGCTGAACAGATTGCGCGGGCAGAGGAAGAACTTCTTGGCTGTGTCGGAAAACCCTCCGGAGTGGCAACAGCCTCCCGGCTCTTTGCCGGCTTGGCCGGCGGAAGGGTGCGGATCGTTTGTGGCGGCTGGAAAAAAGTGGTCCCAGAAATACGAAAACAGCTTCGGGAGGCCATTGCTATCGGCGGGGCCTGTGTGAGGCTGGTAGATGAGCCTTTCGTATATCTGGATAAGAACTTCGTCCGGATGTTTGCGGGAATAACAGAAGTTGTCGGCAGAGCGCATTCGATGAACGGGCGCGTTGTCGCCGTGCAGATTCGCGGGGAGACCGGCCCGGTCGTCGAAGAAGCTGTGCTGGCGTGCAGGGCCGGCGCCGGGGTGCTGATGGTTGATACCGGAAGTGTGGAAGACCTTCGGGAAGTGGTGGAAGTCGCCCACCGCCATGGTTTCAGACAGCGGGTGAAAATAGCTTTCGGAGGTGGTGTCACCGCGCAGAGGCTTGAAGAAGTGGTAGCCGCCGGTGCAGACATAATTGATATCGGGAGAGCAATCATCGACGCGCCGATTCTCGATTTGCGGTTAGACGTGCAACAAAGGGTCCAACGAACACAGTTGAAGTGAAACGCCGGCTGTAACCTTCACTTGATCTGCTTGCCAATTCCCTTGAGTCATTAGGAAATAAGCTTCATGGAATGGAACCTTCTTGAAAAAACCACTTTCTGGGTCGAAGGGGCCGAACTGCAAAGCGCCAACCTGGAAGATGCGGCTGCGGCTGCGGCTGAAGCCCTTGGCTTCGATCCCCGAGAGATAATGGTCGTCGATGTGCAGCCCGGCATCATTGCTTTCGATGTGCTTAAAAAGAATATCCCCGCCGAATCGGTTGCCGGAAAAGCCACGGAGATCCTTGGGAATTTGGCCGGGGTGGAAGGGATTAGTCTTCACCCCGGCGCATCCGTTCATTCCGAAGGGATCCTTGGGCTGATTGCACTTGATCCGCAAACTGCCCGGGAGGTTATTTCCCGGTCTGTCGAAATGGGCCAGGCCGTGGCCGATGCCGTTGCCAGGCGCGCCTGCGTCTTCTCATCCGGCTCAGAAGTGATTTCTGGAAAAATCGAGGATACAAACTCCCCATATCTTGTGCAAACGCTAACGGAAGCCGGATTTAAGGCGGAGTTTGGAGGAATTATCGAAGACAGTGTGTCCGCTGCAGTGTCCGCGATCGAGGCGGCTATGATGCGGGGTTTCGGTCTCATCATCACTACCGGAGGAGTCGGGGCCGAGAGCAAGGACCACAGTGTGGAGGCGGTCCTTACGCTCGATCCTCATGCCGCAACCCCCTGGATTCTCAAATTCACTCCCGACATGAAGCGTCATCATAAAGAGGGCGTGCGCATAGCCGTTGGCCGGGTCGGAATATGCAGGATAGTTTCGCTTCCAGGCCCTCACGCCGAGGTGCTCCTCGGCAGCCGGGCACTGATCGAGGGCCACAAAGCCGGCTTGGACGATGCGGCTTTGGCCGAATCCATAGCTTCCGTCATCAGGGAGCGCTGGCTGAACCATACGGGAAAGGGAGGCAGTGTGCATGGACAATAGCAAGGCCATTGCAGAGCAGCTCTATCAGGCCGAAAAGAACGCAACTCCGGTTGACCCGCTGACGGCAACCTACCCCGGATTAACGGTTGAGCAGTCTTATGCGGTTCAGCTCGAAGGTGTGGCGATTAGACGCGAGCGGGATTCGCGCAAGGTGGTCGGGAAGAAGATTGGTTTGACCTCAATCGCAATGCAGAAGCTGATCGGTGTGGATGAACCCGATTATGGACACCTGTTCGACCACATGCTGGTCCGTGAGGGAGAGCCGATTTCATGCAACAGGCTCTTGCAGCCCAAGGTTGAAGGTGAGGTGGCGTTTGTACTCAACAAGAGGCTCCGGGGTCCGGGTGTGACCATTGCCGACGTGTTGAGGGCAACCGAAGGGGTGATGGCTTCCATCGAGATTGTTGACAGCAGGGTGCGGGACTGGAAGATAAAGCTGGCCGACACCATTGCGGATAATGCGTCGAGCGCCCGGTTTGTGGTGGGGTCGCGGCTGGTTTGCCCCGGAGAAGTCGATCTTCGGCTGTTGGGGATGGTTTTCGAGAAAAACGGCGAAATAGTCAATACAGGCGCCGGTGCGGCGGTTATGGGGCATCCCGCCTCCGCGGTCGCCTGGCTTGCGAACAAGCTGGGAGAATTCGGAATCGCCCTGGAGGAAGGCGAGATTATTCTGTCGGGCGCTCTGACAGCGGCCGTTGATGCCCGGGCGGCTGACTGTTTTCTGATGTCATTCCAGGGGCTTGGAACGGTAGGTGTCCGGTTCGTCTAATAGCGAATTGACAGAGGATGTACAAAGAAATGGATAAGATAAAAGCGGCAATTCTGGGACCCGGAAACATTGGGAGCGACCTCATGTATAAAATCATGAGAAGCGGGCATCTGAAGATGGAAATGATGGCCGGCATCGTCGACTCACCCGGGATCCAGAGGGCAAAATCCCTTGGAATCCGTACGACGACAGACGGAATAGGGCCGATTATCGATGATAAGGAGATTCGCATTGTATTCGATTCAACGGGTGCGAAGCCTCATATGGTTCACGCGCCGCTTCTTGAAGCGGCCGGGAAAATAGCGGTGGATCTCACACCGGCAGCCATAGGACCCTACGTGGTGCCCTCAGTCAATCTCAGTGGGCTTTCAGATGTCCCCAATCTCAATATGGTGACCTGCGGCGGGCAGGCGACAGTCCCCATTGTCCATGCCGTCAATCGAGTTGCCGGGGTCGTTTACGCGGAAATTGTGGCCGCTATTGCAAGCAAAAGCGCAGGTCCGGGGACCAGGCAAAACATAGACGAATTCACCCAGACCACCGCCAGGGCGCTTTGTGTAGTGGGCGGTGCGAAAAAGGGCAAGGCAATAATTGTACTGAATCCTGCCGAACCTCCCTTGCTGATGACCGATACGGTTTACACAGAGGTGGAGAATCCGGACGAGCGTACAATCCGGGCTTCTGTCGAGGACATGGTCAGGACCGTTCAACGGTACGTGCCGGGGTATCGCCTCAGGATGCCCCCTACGCTGGATGGTCACAAGGTGGTCACCATTATTGAGGTGGAAGGCGCAGGCGACTTCCTGCCCAAATATTCAGGCAATCTGGACATAATGACTTCCGCTGCGGCCGCAGTGGGTGAGGCGCTCGCAGAGCGCATGATTGGTGGGAGGTGATGATGCCGGACAGGATCAGGTGTATTCGGGTGGTGGACTCCACCTTGAGGGACGGCAGCCATGCGGTCAGCCACCAGTTCAGCGGGGAACAGA
>JBELAB010000190.1:0-6062 GCA_049509275.1 Syntrophobacteraceae bacterium
GGCGTAGATTTCTGCACGGCCGGGCTTCTGTATCAGGTGGTAGACCTCGTTTCGGGGGCTCAGAAACGGCCGATCCTGATGGAGGGTTGGAACCAGGCGCGATGTGAAAAGCGGCGGCCGGCAGTAGACGGTAAGAATGAGTCCGGCGCTGAATCTTTTCTGCGCAAGTTCCTTGAGTTCTTCCTTCGTGATTTCAAGTGAAACAACGCTCTGCCTGCATCCCAGCTCTTCGGCCTGGGCGAACGCGGCGCTGTTTCGAAGGTTTAGCCTCGATCCGCCGACGAGGCGCACTCCCCTGCCCTGCCCCGCCAGGTCGAAGTGCCCCCAGTTATTGATCTCCCACAGCAAAAAACCCTTTTTGATAAACCACATGACGGCGGCCCTGAAATATTCGATCTCCCTTTCAGCAATAACCGTGGGCAGGGAGAACCCGAGTTTCTTCATCTGGGAAGGCGAAAACCTCTGTTTGGCGATGCGCTCCAGGTTATTTTTTGTAGCGCCGAGGAGGACCATTGCAGCGGGAGAGCGCAAGGCCTGTGGCAGCTCGTTTGCCGAGTCCACTTTGACGATTAGGGTTTCATTTTGCCTTGCTTGCGCTTCAACTGGTTTTTCGAGATCGTCAAGAATTTTTTGCCTGTGGGGAAATTTAGATTTTTGTTGAAAAGGCGCTGGAACTTCCTCCCTTATTGTTTTCCATATTGCGGTGGCGGATTCCGATTTCGTCCCGACTTTGAAAAGCCTGTCCCCCGAACGAAGTGGTTTTAAGCAGGCAAGATATACCTGGGCGCCGGCTTGCGCGGAAAGAATGTCTTTCCCTGCGCCGTCAAAGAGTTGCGATACTGTAAAGGCCTCCTGCTCTCTGCCTATGGAGGATTCCGGGCGAAGCCGATCGCCTTTTGCAATCGGCCGGCGCAAATCGATCAGGACGCGATTTCCAAGAACGGCCTTGACCGTGGCCGACCACGCGCCGCTTGAGCCCGACCGGTGCGGCGTGATAATGTTCCCGGCGCTCATCTCGTCCAGATGCCCGGAGCTCAGGCGTCGTGAAGGGGCCTGTGCGATCAATTCCCGTGCATTAATCAAAGCCTGCTGCTCTTCGTCTGCGGATTCGGCGTCCAGAATCAGGCGGTAGGCCTTTACGACGCCGGCGACCCAGGCCGCAGGCTTCATTCGGCCTTCTATTTTGAACGCAGCGATTCTGAGCCGTTTGAGTATCGGGATCAGCGGCAGGGCGCACAAATCGTTGCACGAAAGGAAAAACCCCTCTTTGTTCCCCTGACGGAACCTTAGACGGCATGGCTGAACGCATTCACCTCGAAGGCCGCTTCGCCCGCCTCGGAAGCTGCTTGCCAAACACAGGCCGGAGTAGGAATAACAGAGCGAACCGTGAATGAAGATTTCCAGTTCGGCTTGCGTGCCCAGGCATATTTTTTCGATCTCCCCAAGACTCAGTTCGCGGGCAAGCACTACCCGGCTGGCGCCGATTCCCTGAAGAGCATTTACACCGGCTGAATTATGGGCGGCTGCAAGCGTGCCGGCGTGCAGCTTAAGACCGGGGAACCAGCGGCGGACAAGATGAAAAATCCCTGCGTCCTGAACTATCAGGCCATCGGGTTTTAGAGATGCAAGAGAATTAAGGGTGTCAAGGAGTTGGGGGACCTGGTTTGAAACGATCTGGCTGTTCAAAGCGATGTATATGTGAACGCCCCGTTTATGTGCAAACGGCATGAGCGTAGCGAGGTCCTCGATGGTAAAGTTGGCTGCCGTCGCCCTGGCGCTGAACTTTTTCAGACCGAGATAGACCCCGTCCGCGCCGCTTTGAATTGCGCGAAAAAATGATTCGACATTACCGGCCGGGGCGAGAAGTTCGGGTTTAGGGTTCACTTTGACTACCTATGCTGCCCCGAACACCCGTTGAAAAATAGCGTCCAGGTATTTGAGGTGGTAGTTCAGATCGAATATGGAATCGATCTCCTTTTCGTCGAGCCTGCCGGCCACCCGCTCATCGCCCTTGAGTTCATCTTTGAGGTCGCCGCCCTTGCTCCAGACTTCCATCGCGTTCTGCTGGACTATGCTGTACGCCTCCTCTCTGGTTATCCCCTTCTGAATCAAAGAAAGCATCACCTGCTGGGAAAAGTAAAGGTTTCCGGAAATGGACATGTTGCGTTTCATGTTGTCTGCAAACACGACAAGCCGGTCGACAACACGTGTGAGGCGTGTCAGCATGTAGTCGAGCAGAATTGTGGAATCCGGACCTATAACACGCTCGACGGACGAATGGCTGATGTCTCGCTCGTGCCACAGCGCCACGTTTTCCATTGCGGCCAGGGCGTTGCCCCGAAGCACGCGCGCCAGGCCGGAGAGGTTCTCGGAAGAAATCGGATTGCGTTTGTGGGGCATCGCGGAGGACCCTTTCTGGCTGGGTGAAAAATACTCTTCGACCTCCCGGATCTCGGTGTGCTGGAGCAACCGGACCTCGGTTGCAATCTTCTCGATCGAGCACCCGATTATGGCAAGTGTCGAGAAAAACTGGGCGTGCCGGTCGCGCTGGATGATCTGCGTGCTGACGGAAGCGGACTTCAGTCCAAGGCGCACGCAAACGGCTTCCTCGATTTCCGGGGCGGTATTTGCGAATGTGCCGACCGCGCCGGATATCTTTCCCACCCGAATGCTGTCCCTGGCCTGGAGCAAACGGTCCCGGTTGCGCGCCATTTCCGAATACCAGACCGCGACCTTCAGCCCGAACGTGATCGGTTCGGCGTGCACGTTATGGGAGCGTCCGATCTGCACCGTGTTCTTGAACTCAAAGGCCCTTCTTTTCAGTACCGAAAGGAGCATCTCGATATCTTCCAGAAGAAGGCCGGATGCTTCTGTAAGGAGCAGTCCGAAGGCAGTATCCAAAACATCCGACGACGTAAGGCCCACGTGGATAAAACGGGACGAAGGACCGACAAATTCAGCTACGCTCGTAAGGAATGCAATAACATCGTGCTGTGTCTCGCGCTCGATTTCGTCGATTCTTTTAATGTCGAAACCGGCCTTTTCCTTTATATTTTTAAAGTCTTCAGGAGGAATCCCGCCTCTTTCGAAAAGCGCCTCGCAAACTGCAAGCTCGACATCCAGCCACTTGCGGTATTTATTCTCAAGTGTCCAAATCCGTCCCATTTCAGGACGAGTGTAGCGTCCGATCATTTTTTTCTCCCGGGATGGAGGTGAATTAACCTCAAAGCAGTTCTTATTTTCTCCAGAGAACCAGAATAATTCAAAAGCGCCCGAAACACAAACCGGGTGATGGGGGTTTTATGCCGTATCTAGGCGCTCATATGTCAATTGCAGGCGGAATTCACCTGGCTTTCGACCGCCTTAACGAAATCCAGGGCAGCGCCATGCAGATTTTTACCACTAACCAGAGGCAGTGGCGTTTGGGCAAACTCAGCCCCCGGGCGATTGAACTTTTCAAGCACAGGTGGGAACAAAACGGCCGTATTCCCGTTGGAGCGCATGACATCTATCTAATCAATCTCGCCGCGAGAGACGAACTGATTCTTTCGAGGTCGCTCACCGCTTTTGCCGGGGAACTGGTGCGTTGCGCCGGCCTTGGGATACAATACCTGATCATGCATCCGGGCGCGCACGTTGGTGAGGGAACAGAGGCGGGTCTCATTCGTTTCGTGGAAAACCTGGACCGCGCAATTGAAAGTTCCGGGGTCGAGTCGGTCTGCGTACTTATCGAAAATACAGCCGGCCAGGGATCGAGCCTTGGATCGACCTTCGAGGAAATCAATTTTATTTTGAGAAACTCACGATTCGGCGAAACGATGGGGGTATGCTACGATACCTCTCACGGATTTGCAGCGGGATACGACATGCGGGACGAGGATGCCTACGGTCTTACAATCTCAAGGTTTGACCGGGCAATCGGAATCGGCCGGCTCAAGTTCTTTCACCTGAACGATTCCAAGCGCGAACTCGGCTCCCGCGTCGACAGGCATGAACATATCGGCAAGGGCAAAATCGGATTGAATGGATTTCGGCTCCTCCTGAACGATCCCAGGTTCAGCGATCACCCAATGGTCCTCGAGACCCCCAAAGGGAAGGACCTGAAAGAAGATAAAGAAAACATGGGGGTCCTGCGGTCCCTCGTATGATAGACTTACATGATACCCTGCTGAAAAAAAGAACCGGTTCTTTCCGCGCAGCCATACAGACAGTGCAGATAATACCCGTGGTGCGTTTGGAGGCAAGCCAAATGTGAGGCGCTTCCAAAAAGTGAAGTGCCTACGGTGTATAGATCACGCTCCGCGTGCTTCGCACTGCTTCACTTTGTGAAGCGTGCTCGCCGGCCTCCCTTTGCGATGTGTGAGCGCCTAGCGCGAAGGCAGACCGCTCATTCTCGACGCTCCGCGAGACGGGGCGGAAGCGGGAGGCATTCTGGAACCCGGCAGCGAGCGTTAGTGTCATCCTGAAACACCAGGAGAGAACTCCACGCCCCGCGAGGCTTACATTCGCAAAGGAGGAATAATCCGCCCCGCCGAAGCCTCTGCGGCCACCCGCCTCGCGGAGCGTCGAGATCCTGGCTGGCGGTCCCACCGCCCGCTAATTTTTCAAAATGCTTGCCTGTGTCTCTTTGCCCCATCCCGATATTTTAACGCCGGTGTCGGTTACGAAAACGGGTGTGGAATGTACCCCGACTTTCCTTGCAACGGCTATGTGCCCGGCAAGCATTTTTTCACCTGCCTCGCATGTTTGAGAACCTATATCCTTGCGGGCCATGGCCTTATCGAGAGCGATTTTCCGTTTTTCCGAACAAAGGATCTGTACGCTCTTCTCGTGAGAATGGTGATGGATGTTAAGGGGGTAGAGAAATATATGAAGAGTAGTGTTTCGACTTAAAGTGGTATCATGGCCTAAAAAAACCGGATTTACGGAAAACGGAGCATTTCAATGCCGGAGTCTCACGAGAGATTGACTGAAAACTATTTTGACTACCTGGCAAAATCCTTTCCAGTAATGTGCGCCAGCGATGAATTCCACTTTCTTCCGCGATCGAAAGCGGCGAGCCGGTATTACGATCGGATGGAAATCCTCGATCCCGGCTTTATCGAAGAATGTATTTTCACTCTCAGGGAGTTCAGGAGAAATTTCGATCTTCTTGCCGCAGGCGAGGACGACCTCGAAAGACACATAGACCTGGAATTGCTGAAGTCAAGCATAGCCGGCATCCTGATCGAACTGGAGGAAAACCGTTTGTGGCGGCACAACCCCCTGCTATATTTGAAAATAGCTTTCATAGGTTTGGATCATGCTGTCAGCAAACCGGCCGGCAGTCACAAGGAGAGGATAGACAGAACACTGGCCCGCCTCTGTGCAATTCCCGGCCTGTTGCAACAGGCCGCCGGGAATGTCGATCGCGTACCCGAGACTTTTCATCAGGCCGCGCTCGCCATGCTGAACGACTGTGGCAGGTATTTGCACGAAACGGCGCAGGGCCTCATCGCAGAGGATGCCGGGCGGCTTTCGCCTGCGTTTGAGAAGACCAGGTCTGCTCTTGGGGCTTTCGGCATATACCTGGGTACTCTTCGCCCTGTCCCGGATCGGGAGCTTGCAGTTCCAAGTCTTGAGACAACTTTGCGAGACAGGTTCGGCTCGGATCGCAATCTGTCTGAAGTATTCGAGATTGCCGTTGAAGAATGGTCTGAAAACCTGAAAGAATTGGAAAGTTTGCAAAAAGATTTGGCGCCCGGCAATTCATGGAGGGAATTGTATCATGGTTACTGTCCCGAGGAGGCAGGCGCAATAGATACCATCACGCTATACCAGCGTGAAATGGAAAGACTGAAACACTTTTTTGAATCAAACGGTTTCAGGGGAGTGATTGCGCCGGGACTGCCGCTGGTTTGCCAAACGCCCGTTTACCTTCAATCGGTGCGCGGCTCTGCTTCCTTCAGCGCAGCCTTTACGAAGGACGGCAGGGAAAAGGACTTTTTTTACATCACCACACAGGCCCGGCATCAAGCGAGCCATGAAACCGGGGAGCTTCTCAGGAAACGTTTTCACCGGGA
>JBELAB010000191.1:0-6059 GCA_049509275.1 Syntrophobacteraceae bacterium
GAAGTACATCGCCAAGGGGCGCCCGGGAGAATATTTCACCAAATGACCGCTTACTGTTGTTAACAAGTCTGTCATACGCACGCCATCAGTCAGCGCGAACCTTCATCGACAAAAACCCCTTTGTTGCCGAGGCCTTTCTTAGCCGTGTAAAGGGAGAAGTCGGCCCGCTGTATCATGTCTTGAATGTCCTGCTCGACTGTCCCGGACCTCGCGATGAACTTGGCGACCCCGATTGAAATGCTTGTCGGTTCGAATTTCAAAAGGTCAAACTTCCTGCGGATGCGCTTGGCAACACCCAGGACCTGCTCGGCCGGCATATGCAGCAGCAGCATTATGAACTCATCGCCGCCGTAGCGGTAGACACTGTCGATGTTTTCCCGTATCGAATCCGTCAAAAGCTTCCCTATCTCGACGAGCAGCAGATCGCCTGCCTGATGGCCATACAAGTCGTTGTATTTCTTAAAATTATCCACATCCATAAAGAACAGAAAGAGTGAATGCCGATAGCGGGTTATACGAATCGCCTCCTTTCGCACATTTTCCTCAAAGGAACGGCGATTCAGAAGAGCGGTCAGGGGGTCCCGGACGGCCAGCTTCGCGAGTTGCTGCCTGAGACACCTCTCCCGGATCAGCCTGTTGAGCTTGGCCTCCAGTTCGTTAAGGGTAAAGGGCTTTGTAATGAAATCCGCAGCCCCGGCGTCAACGACCTCAGTGTATCTGTATTTCATTCCATGCCCAGTGATGGCAATTATATCGATATCGGCATGATTGCTCACTATGTACTCGATGAGCTGCATCCCGTCCATTCGAGGCATCTCCATATCCGTAACAACCATAGTGAATTTGCTTTTTTTGACCTTTTCGACAGCCTCGACGCCATCTGCGGCGCTCTCCACCTTGTGACCCTGACCGCTCAGAGCATCCGAAATAATTTCGCACATCCCCGGCTCGTCATCGACCACCAGGATCGTCTGTATAGGGATTGAAGATCGCTGCTCGGAATTCATTGGCCACCTCAGCGAGCGGGAAAGAGCCACTCAGCTAAACCATCCTCGATGCAAACCGCGCGGCAAATCACTTGACTCGCCCATAAATAGGACCTATAGGCATCTTACCCTGTGCCGCCAATCCAAGTTAGAGCAGCCGGAGGATTTTTACAAATCTTTTAGCCTTATCGGACCACCCTGGCTGCAGCGTTAGTTTTTTGGAGGACCCAAATGCGCCACGTCGCAATAATCTATAAACGCTTGCGCCCTGAAGCCACCCGGCTTGCCGAGCAACTCAAAGAATGGTTCGAGGAGCGCAATATAGAAGTTTTTCTTAAAGAGAATATCGATAATTCCGGAGTTAGCTCAGTCTATCAAAAAATCGATATTCCCGATACAGTCGAAACGGTTGTGGTGATCGGCGGAGACGGGACCTTTTTGAGTGTTGCACGTTTTATAGAACGAAGATCCATCCCGATCGTGGGCATCAATCTGGGAGGTCTTGGTTTTCTTACGGAGATAAGTGCCGGCTCCTGTTTTGCAGAAATGGAAAAAATCCTCTCGGGGGATTTCGACATCGAGGAACGAATGATCCTGCGGGTATCGGTAAGGCGTGAGGGCACAGAGGTTTTCAGCCACCGCGTCCTCAATGACGCCGTTATAAACAAAAGGGCGCTCGCCCGAATAATCGACCTGCACGCAACTATCGACGGGCATTTTCTCACTCACTACCGTGGCGACGGCCTCATTATCTGCACCCCCACAGGATCAACCGCTTACAACATATCCGCAGGGGGGCCCATTATTTTCCCGACCGCTCAGGTCATTATCATGACTCCGATTTGCCCTTTCACACTCACCAATCGGCCGATCGTCCTCCCGGCTAACGTGACAATCACAGTCGAAATTGCCGAACCCGGAACAGACGTAACCCTGACCTGCGATGGACAGATAGGATGCCTGATCCAATATCCCGACCAGTTGGTTATTACGGCCGCCAACACTCCCCTGCGTATCATAAAGGCCCCGGGCGTCGATCACTTCCAGATTTTGAGATCAAAGCTCAAGTGGGGCCAAGCGTGATCCTGCGCTTCGCTGAACCCACCACCCAGCCTGACCGCAGGGACTTCATTCGATTTGAGTATCTCTTGCAACCTTGAAGGTGGAGCAAAACTCCATGACCGATCTTCCATCTTCGTCGTAAAGAGTCGCTTTAGCCTTGAGGCGCCTTCCCTCCCGGCTGACTACCTCCGCCTTTGCCGTCACAATGCCTTTTGTCACCGGAAGAAGAAATCGCGATTCAAGTTCAGTGGTGACCAAATGCGACAGAGGCGCTATTATGCTTCTGATCGCCTTGGCGACCGCCGTGTCGGCAAGACTCACCAGCGCCCCGCCGTGCATCAGTCCCGCGCTCTGGGCGTAATCTACCAAAAAGGGCATGGTCAGGGTCGCCCTGCCATCGCAAGCCTCAACAATAGTCATATTCAAAAGCCGCTCAAACGGGGAGCAGCTTATCCGTTGATTCATTTCAATTCCTATTGCTTCCTTTTTAGACCAAAACCCTGCTGACAAAAAAATGGTGGATTCCCCTCAGCTCAACCCGGCCCACACGTGCTATCTTTTCCGGCCCAGTATCTGAACAGCGTTCCTGATGCCGGCCAGGGTCAAATCTTCCATAGGAAAAATGCGGGCAATCTGGCTGATCGTGGCGCTTTCCGTGGACCAATGCTCTTTTGGAATGGGATTTAGCCACACACTTGCCGGAAACGCCGCCCTGAGCTCTTTAAGCCATTCTTGCCCGGGTCTTCGATCACCGCCCTGAATGTAGAGGGAGCCGTTGGCGGCCATCAACTCGTATGGCGCCATATTGGCGTCCCCAATTATTATAAGGTGAGTATCACTTCCCCGGCTCACAAAGGTTTCCCACGGCATAGCCCGCGTCCGCGGCAGGTCCTGATAGACTGCCCCGTAAAGACAATTATGAAAATAGTAGTAATCAAGGTCCTTGAAGTGGTCCCGGATTTTTTCAAACACCGACTTCACGAGCTCGACGTAGGGAATCATCGAATAGCCGCCATTATCGAGCAGGACTGTCAGCTTTAAGCGATCGCGAAACTCCCTGGCAAACACCAGCTCGATTTCGCCTCCGTTTTTTGCGGTCCGGTCTATCGTCTGGTCGATATCCAGCTCGGTTTCGGGCCCTGCACGCTTCAGGTTCTTAAGCGAAGCCAGGATTTGCCTCACATTTTCCCTGGCCAGAGGGGATTTCCCGCTATAGTTGACATAGCTCCTTTTATCGATCACCTTCTGAGCCGTACCGTGAAGACCCTTTCCATAGACGCGTATTCCTCCACCAGCATGTCCCGAGTGGCCGAACGGGGACCGTCCCCCGGTCCCGATCCAGGTATGACCTCCATCGTGTTGGCCGCTTTGCTCCAAAAGAGTTTCCCAGAACCGCCTCAGCAGTTCCTCTATCCCGTATGTTCGCAGCTCCCCGGTAGAAATGGCCCCATTTTCGAGCTGCTCCCGCAACCACTCCTGGAAAGGCTTTCCCGCAAACACCTCTTCCCAGTCGGGCATTTGCCATGAGCCTTTACCAAGAAAGAAGTGCTCGAAAACCCGCTCGAAAGCGTCATAGTGTTCGACTTTTTTGACAAAAACAAGGCGGGCCAGCAAGAAGAGCCGGTCAAGGTCAGGCGCCAGGCCCTTCTGGAGACCCCGGTAAAACTCCAGAATATATCGGACACTTACAGGGATTTCCGCCTCGCGCAACTGTTGGATGAATGAGACCATCAGTGAATCCTTGCAGGCGCCCGCCTCGCGGGTGGGTGGGCGGGCTGTCGAGATGTCGGCGGCGATCCCACAGCCGGGCCTAATCGAATCAGGAATTCCGGCGCCGACATCTTATCGGTATTGACTCTTTTGGTTTACTCCTTTGAATTTCAACAAATCCTGGGAGCGTTTGAGAAGAGTTCCTATATGCCGGACCGCCTTGCCGGCGCCGGGCCCGCTCGCACCACTGGAGCGCACGGCGCCGATCCAGTCAAGCAGTTCCGCAGTGGCAGGCGGTTTTTCGAACCCCTGTTCCCGCAGGCGGTAAAATTCCGTAAGACATGCTTCGAGGAGTTGCTCCGGGATGCCGTGGAAATGCAGCCGCACGATAATCGAGATCTCTTCGGGGCCCGGAAAGGGGATGTAGTGGCAGAAGCAGCGGCGCAGAAAGGGATCTGAGAGCTCTCGTTTGGCGTTGCTCGTAATGATTATGACGGGCATATTGCGCGCCGTCACTTTATGATTGATTTCCCGAATGGTAAAGGAACCATCCTCGAGGACGTCCAGGAGGTTGTCCTGAGTATCCGAATCGGTCTTATCGATCTCATCGAGCAGGAGCACCCTTCTATCCTCGGCAAGAAACGCTCTGCCTATCGGCCCGAAGCGAAGGTAATCCCAGATATCGTTAACGTTGCGGCCCGATTCTCCGCTTCCAAACCGGGAATCGTTGAGCCTGAGCACAGTATCATATACATAGCACAGTTCTTCCCCTTTGAAAGTGGACTTGCAGCGGGCTTCTTCCATGTTGATTCCAAACGCGCGGGCGATTTCGAAGGCAAGCCGGGTCTTCCCGGTTCCAGCTTCGCCCATGAGAAGCAGAGGTTTTTCCATCGAGATGGAAATATTTACTATCTCGCCCAGTTCAGGGCTAAGGTAATAACGCTCGGTACCTTCGAACTTCATGCGCATCCACTCCGTCGTATGATAGACTTATATAATACCCTGCTCAAAAAAAAGAACCGGCTCTTTCCGCGCAGCCATGCAGACAGTGCAGACAGAAAGTGTGGTGCGTTTGGAGGCAAGCCAAATGTGCAGCATATTAAAACGTGAAGTTAAAATGGTGTCAAGACCACGCTCCGCGAGCTTCGCACTGCTTCACTTTGTGAAGCGTTCTTGCTGGCCTCCCTGCTCGATGTGTGAGCGCGTAGCCAGGATAGGTCTATCACACGCGCTGGGGGGAGCGGGAGGCCTCATTGGGGAAATCTAAGATTTCGGATACATAATTAATTGAGTGCATCTAAAAAGGGCTATCGTCCTGCCGCTTTCCTTGTGAACTACAGTCGCATCCCACACCTGGGTGCTTTTTCCGCGATGAGTCACATGTGCGCTGCACTCAAGAGTGCCTTCGCGCACAGAGGCCAGGAAATTCGACTTAAGCTCGGCAGTGGTAAAGCCGCCGGCGCCCTCGGGCAGGTGCGCATAGCAACCGATCGCGCATGCCGTATCAGCTAAGGTTACTATGGTTCCCGCGTGGAGAAACCCGTTTGGCGCCAGATGGTGACCTGTTATGACGATTTCAGCCTCAACCTCTCCAGCCCCAATCTCGGTCACGACCATGCCGAGGTAATCGGGCAAAGAACCGGGGGTTCTGTTATTAAAGTATTCCGGAGTAAATCTCGATCTTTCCAGCATCGACTCTCCACAGTTTCGGGTTTGGAGAAAAACTCTTTGAGACATCCCCCTTTCCGGATCGGAAACTGCAAGTGTCTCATCCGGTGTTTCCAGATGGACACTATCCTATTCGGGTAAAGGGATAAATAGCAACTGTGAAAGGATGTGGCAAGATTTTCCAGACGGTGGAAAGACCAATTTCCCGAGAGCGGAAGGTCCGGCGTCTTCTAAGATGGACTCTAATGCGACGGACGGCCTGGTTACCTGACGGACCAAACGGAGGCCGGATGACGAATGGCGGAACTTCCTGCCTCCTGCATCTGATCTCTGGTCTACGTCAAAGTTTTGGTGGGCTGCGCTCCGTTTAGCTCGGCACCCCACCTACAGGTCTTTTCATGGTTTCAGAGTATCCCAAAGGGACATGAATAACTGTCTGAAAAGCTTTTCTCTGTGCTCTATTCTTGTCCGGACTACGTCCCGTCTCTGTGGTAGAATTCGTATCTCTCTTTGACCGGACTATGCCCCGCCTCTGCGGTGAGAATTTTTTGTACGTGTGTCTCAAATGAGGAATCATCTTCCATGACTATCCGTTCCCGTGCTGCCGTGACGGCCCACCCAGGCGCCCGATTC
>JBELAB010000192.1:0-6059 GCA_049509275.1 Syntrophobacteraceae bacterium
CCGCGTCGGAGTTTCGGCAGGGGCGTCAACTCCCAACTGGATCATACGGGACGTTATTGAATTCCTCGAGGCCATAACACCCGGAGCGGGGACAAAGTTCCGGTGGAAACACATTCTCGAGAGGCTCGCTTACGGCAATTTTTATATCGCTCTGGCCACGGCGCTCCTGGCCCAGATTGCCGAGGCCCTGACCGACTTTGCCGGGTCGGCGTCTTTCAGCCTGATGGCTGCCGGCTACGCTTTTGCGATGCATTCGCTAAATGTTTACCTGGACCAGGACTCCATCGAGTTAAACGATCCCGGCAGGGCCGCTTTCTATCGAAAATGGCGGCCGGTCTTCATGGTATCGAGCGCCCTATGCGTTTTGGCCGCGATGATTATGGCCTATGGTATAGGTCTTCCCAATTTCCTGCTTATGCTTTTATTGATATTGCTGGGTCTTTTATACGGGGTCAAGGTCTTCATCCCGGCAGGATGGGAAAAATTTCCGGTAAAACTTAAGGATATCCCAACTTCGAAGACTTTTTTCGTGCCGATGGCCTGGGCCGCTGTCTGCGTCCTGCCTTATATCGCCGGCGGCTATGATTCAAGCCGCGTGCTCTACGCAGGTTGGGTCATTTTTCTTATCTCTTTGGTCCGAACCACCCTGCGCGACTTCCTCGCAATTCAGGGAGACAGGCTTGTCGGCAAGGAGACCCTCGTCGTGCTCGCGGGAGAAAAGTGGACCGCCCTTTTCACGGTTGGGGTCCTTGTGGCGCTCGTCATTACGGCCCTTTGCGGTCCCCTGGCCGGGATCTCCACCGGTTTTTCCTATGTCCTTATCGCTCCGGCGCTTATTTACGGGCTTTTTCTCAAAATAGGGTCCACAAGAAGGCTCCGGGAGGACCCTCTCTACGATGTTCTCGTAGAGATCGTACTGGTCGTGGCCGGCTTGAGCGCTATGGTCTGGAACTTGACACACTGAATATCGGCGGCTTTTTACGATCCGGGCCGTGAGCATTTCAATCAAATTCCACAGGAGCAATAATGCAAGCAGAGCCCTTCAACCCTTTTACAATTGCGCAGCAGCAAATAGACCATGCGGCGGAAAAACTCGAGCTTGACCAGGCAACTCGTGAGCTGCTCCGGTGGCCGATGAAGGAGATCAAGGCAACCCTGCCCGTTAAAATGGATGATGGTTCGACCAAGATCTTCCATGCGTTCAGGATCCAATACAATACCGCGCGAGGTCCGGCAAAAGGCGGCGTCAGGTGGCACCCGATGGAGACGATGGACACGGTTAGGGCGCTTGGCGCCTGGATGACGTGGAAGACTGCCGTTGCGGATCTGCCGCTCGGTGGAGGCAAAGGAGGCGTCGTCTGCAATCCCAAGGAACTCTCCGGAACCGAGAAAGAGCGTCTGGCCCGGGCCTATGTGCGTGCGCTCGCCGGCTCGCTGGGCGTAACCAAGGACGTTCCGGCCCCGGACGTATATACCACGCCGCAGATCATGGCCTGGATGATGGACGAGTATGAAACGATCGTTGGGGAAAATCACCCTGGAGTCATAACCGGCAAACCGCTTGCTCTGGGCGGATCGAAGGGCCGGGCAGACGCCACCGCCAGGGGCGGCATCTATGTCACGCGCGAAGCCGCTGCAGTTAGCAACATCAACCTTGAAGGCGCCGCAATGGCCGTCCAGGGGTTCGGTAACGCGGGTCAGAACGCCGCTCTTCTGGGCGAGGAGATCCTGAAGCTCAAGCTCGTCGCAGCTTCGGATTCCAAGGGCGGGGTCTACAACCCAAAAGGTATCAGCGCGGCGGCCCTGGTGGATTACAAGATAAAAAACGGCGTGCTGCAAGGGTTCCCGGGGACCGGCGAAATAACAAACGAGGAGCTTCTCGCCCTTCCGGTGACGGCGCTTTTCCCCGCAGCGCTCGAAAACGTGATTCGCGCCGACAACGCTGAAAATCTCAAGTGCAGGATCTGCTGCGAACTGGCAAACGGACCAACTACACCCGAAGCCGACCGCATTCTCGACGACAAGGGTATATTTGTATTGCCGGACTTCCTTGCCAATGCAGGAGGAGTGACAGTATCTTATTTCGAGCAAGTCCAGAATGCCTACAACCTCTACTGGGAGCTACAAGAGATCCACTGGAGACTTGATAAGAAAATGACCCAGGCATTTGCGAGCGTATACGAGATGAGCCGGCGCGACAAAATACATCTCCGGGAGGCCGCTTATCTGGTTGCAATTGCTCGAGTGGCCGAAGCCTGCAAACTGCGCGGCTGGGTGTAGGCGGTGTCCATCCGGAAACTCCGGACGGAAACCAGGCAGCGAGGTGAACCGGGGAGGTCCACCGATCGATATGCGCGTTGGAGTTCTGATGGACCAAAACGCCAAAACATACTTTACCTCGGCAGATATTTGCGTAGCGGACCTGATTCGCGCATACCGGCTCTATGACAAAATGATCCGGTTTCCCCATCTTCTCGATGAAATTCGCAAGCTCTTTCTCTCCGTGCTGTGCAAGCGCGGGATCGTGTGCGCGGAGTCAATCCGGCAGGATGCGGTCAAGGAACTGGAGGCTCTTGGCGAGCCTGTAACCGATCAGGCAGTCGCAGAGCTCACAGGTGGGCTTACAGATATTTATTTTGCCCGCCATTTCACATGGGAGGACATAGAGAACTATATCAATTTTGCAAGAAAACGTGACTCTTTCCAGAGGCTCAACATGCTCATGAACTCTGAAGAGATCACCTCCAGCCGGATTCGTGAAGCGGTAAGAGAATTTTGCGCGATCCCCATGGGCAGTCTATATATCCCTCCCGGCGACTCAACGGGCGTGCGTGTCGGCTTGATCAGCCGGTTCATTTCCGATCAGCTTCCCTTCCTGGGGGTGGCCAAGAATCATATCACTATCCGGGATATGGACGAGTTGATGGAACAAATTATCTGGAACCCCAGACGCGGCGGACGAATCGGTGGTAAATCGGCAGGCATGTTCCTTGCCTATAAGATCATTTTGCCGCTGATTGGACAAAGAGACCCTGAATTTGAAAAATACGTAAGGATTCCCGAATCCCATTATTTCACTTCCGGTTTTCTGACCGATTTCCTCGACTCCAACAATCTTTTCTCACTTCACTCTCAAAAATATAAAAGCCGGGAAACAATCGAGGAAGAATACGGCCAGATATCGGGAACAATCCAGAAGGCCACTTTTCCCTCCGACGTGTTGACACAATTCAGGGCTTTTCTGGAAAAGGTCGGGGAACATCCCCTCATAATCCGCTCGTCCAGCTTGCTTGAGGACAACGTCGGATATACTTTTTCGGGCAAATACGACTCGGTTTTCATTGCAAATCAGGGCGAGATAGGAACCCGGCTCAATGAATTCACAACCGCATTAAAACAGGTGCTTACCAGCGTCTTCAGCGCCAGGGCCATTCTTTACCGCCTGGACCACAATCTGCTCGATTTCGATGAACGGATGAGCATTCTCGTTCAAAAGGTAGTTGGAAGGCAGTTCAATGATTATTTTTTCCCGACTGCGGCAGGAGTAGCTTTTTCGCACAATGTGTACGCCTGGACCCCGAGAATAGTCAGGGCCGACGGGTTGCTGAGGATGGTCTTCGGTCTGGGCACGCGCGCCGTTGACCGAATCGGGCCTGACTACCCAAGAATGGTCCCCCTCAGCCATCCCCTCCTTCGCCCGGAAGCGAGCGCGGAAGAAATCAAGAAATACTCCCAAAAGCTGGTTGACGTTCTCGACTTGAAATCAAGGTCGATCCTGACGATCCCGGCCACGGACCTCTTACGGACAGTCGATCATCCCGACCTTTACTACGTTGTCTCTGTTGATGATGAAGGGCATCTTTCGGCGCCTCTTTTCAAAAAAGAGCAAATCGACGCGGCCCGCGCCTGTATAACTTTCGACAACCTTCTTTCCAAAACCCCCGTAGCAGGACTTATGAAAAAAATCCTTCATCAATTGGAGGAAGCATACGGCCTGCCTGTAGAAATTGAATTCGCCTGGGACGACGGCACACTTTATCTTCTCCAGTGCCGCGCGCTCGCCTTGAGCAGACTTGTCGAAAAAGTGGTCGTCCCGAAGGACATTGACCCCCAAAAAGTTCTGTTTACGTGCAGCACTGTCCTGTTCAGCAGTGTGGTCAAGAATATTGAATATATTGTATACATCGATCCCAGGGCCTATGCCGCGCTCTCCACATTCGACGAGAGGCTCGCTGTAGTGCGCATGGTGAGAAGAATCAATCGTCTGCTCGAAGACAAGGTCTACGCCCTTTTCGGGCCGGGGAGGTGGGGAACCAGCGACGTAAAGATGGGCATCAAAGTGAGCTATGAAGATATCAACCGAACGAGGGTCCTGGCCGAAATAGCCATGAGAGAGGTTGGGATCGTACCGGAGCCGTCTTTCGGCACCCATTTTTTCAACGATCTGGTAGAGGCAAACATTGTCCCCCTGGCGATTGATCCCGACAGCTCCGGGACAGTGTTCAGGGAGGAATTCTTCCATCAGTGCCCCAACGCCCTCGTCTCGCTCGACCCCGGGCTTAGAAGTGATGGAATCGCCCGGGTCATTCACGTACCCTCCTGCACCCAGGGGCAATATCTCCAGGTCTACCTGGACGGCGATGAACAGAAGGGGGTGGGCTTTTTGGGCCGCCCTTAACAGCCGCCCTGAAGCGGCGGTCAAATGCGCGAGAAGTAGATGAAGAATATATTGGCAAGCCTCTCCAATGAACAAGCTGCTATAATATTGAAGCAACTTTGGGACCATGGAGGCGATATTCGTAAGTCCATCCTTGCAGAAGCGGAAAAGATCCTTTGCAGCGTGGACGTTGACGAAATTGCCCGAGACATCCTGTTCACCTTGGATCTCATAGATGTACACAAACTGTGGGACAGGTCCGGTTACAGCCACGACGAGTACACCTCGCCCGAAGAGATGGCGTATGAAATGGTCGAAGAGGAATTATCTCCTTATTTGAATCAAATTGACACATACCATAAGCTGGAAATGCATAATGAAGAGAAGCTTTATTGCATGGGTGTTCTTAAAGGTCTCTATCTTTATCAAAAGGAAGCAAAGTCTGAATTTCGGAATTGGGCTGTAGACATCCCAGTTGAATTATTCGGATCGTTGCTTGAGCGCTGGCGGAAACGCACACGTGCCCACCAACAGAAGAGCGAAATGGATGATTTTCTACGGGCGACCTGTCGGGACTGGGCAAAGCAGCACTGTAAAAATAGGAAGTAAACCTTTGCCCCTGTTCGATGCATATCTCTTCATTGATTGGAGCGCGGCCAACCGGGTAAAGCCTCAACAGCCAACTGCAGATGCAGTTTGGATCGGCGAGTTGGTTCGTCTGCACTGTCTCCACTGCCAAAACGAGACGTATCACCGAACGCGTAGTGACGGGATTGAAGATCTCACCTCTCGTCTATTAGATCATGTGATGAAAGATCGCAGGGTGCCTGTCGGATTTGATTTCCCATACGGTTACCCTTCCGGATTTCGTCATGCCTTAGGACTGCCACCCAGTCAACACGAATGGTGGGAAGTCTGGACTGAACTGACGGGGAGGGTTCATGATGATGCCAATAACATAAACAACAGGTTCTACGTTGCTGCTGAGTTGAACGCTATTATAGCAAACGGGCGTTCAGGCCCGTTTTGGGGGCATCCCAGGGGAAAACAGATTGCAAATCTTGAGACTACTTCGCCGGCATTCCCTTTCAATGGCTCGGCAGGAGTATGTTTGAAGCGTCGTCGTCTGGCCGAGGAGCGGTTGCCCAGGACACAGGAAACCTGGAAGTTGTACGGAGCAGGAAGCGTAGGAAGCCAGGCGTTGGTAGGAATTCCACGCGTCTACAGTCTCCGACGTCATCCAAAACTGCTGGGGTTCAGCAGAGTTTGGCCGTTCGAGGCGGGCTTCTCTTCAGCCCCATCACTGGATAGGGGGCCGTTCATTCTGCATGCTGAAATCTGGCCGGGAGTTGTAAGAAACGCTGCGAATGTCCTTCTAACCGATAAATCCTTAATCCCTGAT
>JBELAB010000193.1:0-7949 GCA_049509275.1 Syntrophobacteraceae bacterium
TGTCGGGGCAATCGCTTAGTGCCCTTCGTGCCTCCTTTGTGTTCTTCGTGATTGACCAAGGCTATCTTCATCACGAGAGCACGAAGAAAGGGTGCGGCGGACGAATGTTCTGCCTGTTGACTCTTAAGTTGACGGCTATGGGCTAAAGCCGGTAAGAGAAATGACCGGATCATCCCTGATTTCCGAACAGAAACCCCGAGGGACGTGGAGTTCTCATCCGGTGTTTCCGGATGGACACCGGTTACGACGCCGACCCCCTGATCCAGAAATAGCATAATATCGCAGCAAAAATTACGTTTCCGGCCCATACCCCCAGAAAAGGCGGCAGAGAACCAGCGAAGGCGAGCGAGCTTCCGAGGTTTGATATGGCAATGAAAGCGAAAGCTATAATAAGAGAAATGCCGACAGCGGCTGCGATTCCTTCGTGGAGTCCCTGCCTCAGAGCTACGAGTGTCCCCAGCAAAGTCAGGATAAGTGTGGCAAAAGGCGCTGCAATCCGCAAGTGCAGGTCAACCCTGTAAGGGGTCGAGCTGAATCCCTCCGCCTCTATTTTTCCCACGTAGCGGTTCAGCTCTGTCCAGCTAAGGTATCGCGGAACGGCTTCGCCTGCCTTGAAGTCACCTGGTGTAACCTTCAAATCGAGCTGTTTTCGCTCGAACCACTGCTGGTCCTTCTTGCCTTCGCGGAAGCTTATAATGAGGCCGTTCTCGGCAAGCCACCCCGGATTGGTCCAGGATATACGCTGCGCGTCTATCCTCTGGATCAAGTGGAAGCCTGTATCCAGAAAAAATATAGTCGCTAGCTGCATGACATTTTTCCCCGGGTCGTAGGTTCGGATCTGGTAAATGGTATTCTCATTGCGCAACCAAATGTTTTCCGTGTTCATCCAGAGCGACGGTTTTCGGTGTTCTACGCTGACCGACCAGGTTTCTTCCACTCTCTGGGTGAGGGGACGCGCGGCGAGTTCCGCTACGCAAAAATGGACCACCGAAAGCACGAGCGCCGCAACTGCGATCGGCGCAACATAATAAAAGGGATTAATGCCGGCGGTCTCCATGGCAATCAGCTCCCGGTTCCGCTTCAGCATCCCAAGTGAGATGATCGCTGCAAGGAGGGACGCCATCGGGATGCCCTGGGTTAAGATCAGGGGAATTTTGCATAAAAAGTAGAGGTAAATCTCCCGGAACGTGAGGTGACTATCGATCAGATGGTCCACCCGCTCGAAAAAATCCACAACGAGGTAAATCCCGGTGAAGCTGACGATGGTCAGCGCAAAGATGGGCAGAAGATGTTTCAGGACATATTTGGGGATTATTTTCAACGCGCTGCTGCCCAATGTCTGCGGGCACTGGAGCCGGCCCGCTGAAGAAGTGCAAGCGGCCGCCCGAGCAATGCTAAGTAAAATGGCGTCTCCCTGTGCATTTTTGTCCACAGATAGACGGCCAGGACAAAGCATAGCAGGTTAGGGGTCCAGACGGCAAAGAAAGGCGAACTTTCGCCGAATGTCCTGCCGGCGGATAGCAAAACGTAATAAGCGAGAAAAATTCCCACCCCGATCGTAATTCCCGTCATTCGGCCCCTCTGGCGAAACAAGGAGCCAAGCGGAGGTCCGAGCAATCCGAGAAGCAGGCAGGCCGAAGGGAAAGCGAGCCTCTGGTGCAACTCAACACTCCAGAATACCAACGATGTTTTGGTTGTAGCCTTTTTCATCTGCTCGTAGAGCTCAGCCGGGCGCATCTGATTTCTATCCTTGCCTGCATTATTTGCCGCCCCCATGACGTCGTCCATCGAGAGGATGAAATCGTAGTTTTTGAACGCGACGGACTGCGCGTCTTTCAAGTCATTGGCGGCGCGGGTTATCATGCCGTTTGCAAGCTTGAAAGTGATGGCGTGGGAGTCCGACGGAATATCGACTTGGGCGCTCTCGGCCGCTATTGTAACTTTTTCATTCGATTGTCTCTGATCCTGGATGAAAATTCCCTTGATCGTATAGTCCGAGCGGTCAACCGATCTTAAAAAGAGGACCAGTTTCGGAACAGAAGAAATAAAGCACTCCGAGCACTGGCGGCAGAAAGCCGAGAAAACCGGTTCCAGCCGCGCGGAAGGCAACCAGTTCGTTATCGCTGTTCAGGCGCACGAAAGCAAGCATAACCCCTAGCATGGCCGCCATCGGGGCCGCGTACATAATGAGCCTCGGCATGGCGAAAAGGACTAACTCGGTGACGTCTTTCAGGCTGCACGAGGAGGCGAAAAGAATACGCATGAGCTTGATAAGCTGCCCCGTAATGAGCACAAAGATGGTCCCGGCCATGCAAATGAGCAGCGGGGGATACTGCTCGCGCAGAACATAGGTGTAGAGAGTCGTTTTCATGATGGTGTAATCTATCCAATGTAGGTGGATAAGGTCAATTGCAAAGATGAGGCCGGGATGGAATACCTGCGCTTGCGCCTCGAGGCCTCCCGCTCCCGGCCATCGCGTGCGATAGACCTGTTTTGCGGTCGGCTTCCGCGCTACGCGCTCGCACTTCGCTAAGGGAGGCCGCGCAAGCCCACTTCACAAAGTGAAGTCGGCGAAGCCCCGCGAAGCGAGACCTTGACACCATTGTCACTTTACTTTCTGATGCGCTTAACATTTGGCTTGCCTTCAAACGCACCGCGTTTAATGTCTGTGCGTTCTGCATGGCTGCGAGCACGGTCGCCGCCCTTATCATGTCGGGCGCATTTTTTCGAGCAAGGTATTATATAGGTCAAACATACGAAAAGACGGGGAGATACTCCTGAAAAAACCGTAAAGATTTACCGCCGATGAGACGATATTTTAAGCATATGCAAGATTGCTCTATTAGAGAGAGGCTTTTCTCAATTTTTCAAAAAAACCGACACTTTTCCAGGAGAGTTCAGATGGTCCAAACACGAGCATCCGACATTTATCACCGAACAGCAATTGAAACCGCTGAGCCGATCCAACTGATCATACTGTGCTATGACGCGGCGATTAATGACCTCAAGCAAGCCGCAGAGCTTCACGAAAGGCGCGAAATGAATGAGGCCTACCGGAAAATCAGGCACGCCCAGGACGTAATCACGGAACTCCTGGTGGGCCTCGACTACGAAAGGGGTGGAGATATAGCCCGAAGCCTTAATCGGCTTTATAATTTCATTCTCAGGCAGTTGATCGGCATAAACAGCCGCGAAGACGCCTCCATCTATGGGCATCTGGTCAAAATTCTTTCCGAACTCAGGGACGGTTGGGAAGCGATCAAGCTGAGCCAAAGCCGGACCCCGGTGAAGGCTGGACTTCTTCCTCGAAACTGGAAGGCTTCGGCATAGGATTCAGTAATGGAAAACAAGGAATCGTGCTGGATGGATCAGGCTGAATCCATTCTGGACCAGCTCCTGAAATTTACAGCGCAGCTTGCGGAATTCGAAAACGATCCGCAGGTGGACGCTAAAGCACTTTCGAATGCATGCATCAAGCGCCTCGATGATCTAAAGCAACTTATGCCGCAGCAACGGAAAAACCAGCGGGAGGCCGGCAGCGCAGTGCTTGAAAAAATGCGGGACCTTTATAACCGCACTCAAGTTTGCCTTGAGATTCTGGAAAGGAAAAACAACCGGGTGGCCGCCAAGCTCCAAAGTCTGTCCAAGACCAAGCAGGCCATCGGCGCCTACACTACCCGGCGGGATCGCAATCGGTGAACAGGCGGGCAGATTAACAGGCGGCCCAATCGCTTCTTCGGTACATCAGCACGGATCTGGTTTTGCCCACACACCGATCCACCCATGCTTTTACCGGTTCACCCCCCAGGTGAAAAACCTGTTTGTCAGATAGTTCCAACTCATCCCCACCCATATGCCAAGAACGCTTGCATAAAACCAGGGGACGGTGTTTTCGACCAGATACCAGCCAATCGCAAGATTAATTGCGCTTCCCAGCATGCATGCCAGATTGAATTTGACCAGTCCCTTCCACCATAGCAATCCCAGAAACCGATGTTCCTTGAAAGTCCACAGGTTATTCAGGATGTAGTTGGAAACCATTGCCGTTTCGATGGCGAAGACAAGAGCGACGGGATATAGCAAGCCCATCACGACGTGCAGCAGATAGAGGGTGAACAGATGAATCACAATCCCCGATGCCCCAACCACCCCATACCGGATGAATTGAAAGTTGAACCGTGAAGGAACGGCCCGCGAAATCAGAAGGTCGGCAAAATCGAAAATCACTGCGGCCGTCAGTTTGCTGGTTCCGTACAAGCGGGCTTTGAAATCGTAAGGCAACTCCTTTACCTTCAAGTCGGGGCGCCTGATCAGTATATCGAACAGGATCTTGTAGCCCTGTTCGAAAAGCTGTGGGGCTATTTCCAGTATGATTTTGCGGCGGATCATGAAAAAGCCGCTCATCGGATCGGAGACCTCTTGTTTCAGCAGCTTTTGAGCCACCGTGGTCCCGGCCCTGCTGAGCCTGGATCTCCACGAGTCCCAGCCGGGCACCGATTTTTGGTTCATGTACCTTGAGCCTATCACGACGTCACAGTCGCCTATTTCGTCGAGCATAGCGGTTATGAGCCTGTGATCGTGCTGAAGATCGGCATCGAGGACGGCAACATATTTGCCTTTGCCCAGAAGGAAACCTTCGGTTATCGCCGAACTCAGCCCCTTTCTGTTGATCCGGCGAATCACTCTGATATTTTGGCACCGCTTTGAAAACTCTTCTGCAACCTGCCAGGTGCCGTCCTCGGAGTCGTCATCCACTATGACAATCTCGAAGTGGCGGCCCCCCATTGCTTCCTGAAGCTTTTCAATGATGATGGGAAGGTTTTCGCGCTCGTTACGGGTAGGAATAATTATCGAGACATCGAGGTCCGCCTGGCCGCAGACATGCGGCGAAGGAAAGGCCACGACGGGCTTCACACCGGTTTTCATGCAATAACCACCTCCAAAGGGCGATCATCTTATATGCTGGAGTGCCCGTACTGTTCAAGCGAAATCAGGTATATCCGCGAGCCTGCAAAGCGGTGAGCAGGTGAATGGGTGAATTGCCCTGCTTACCCGTTCCTGTTCAGTTTCCGATTGGACCACCGTTTGAAAAAACCAGTCACTTTCGAGCCGGGGGTTTCCTCAACTATCCTGAGCTTTCCTCGCCTGGCCATCACATTCTGGAGACAGGCCCTCAGGGAAGAACATGGGAGGCACCCCCTCTGAGGCTGCATTATCCCCTCTTCATCAACAGGACACACTTTATCCCCATCGCCGAAACACTTCGGAGGACCCACAGCTCCCGGTTGGCAATAACTCGATGGCATTTCTTTCATGCACGCCCTCCGCCCCACCGCTATTATTCGAGAATTTCCAGAACAGCGCGTTTTTTCAGTTTCGTAGCGGCTGCGTTCATGATCGTTCGCATTGCATGAGCATTTCGGCCTTCCTTACCGATTATTTTTCCAAGGTCATCTTTGGCTGCCCGCAATTCCAGCACGGATATCTGCTGCCCGGTAATCTCTTTAACTACAACCTGTTCGGGATGTTCCGCAAGACAACGCGCAATGTATTCAACCAGCTCTTTGATTTGAATGTCTTCCATAAACGCAGGCTCCTGTGATTTCCGTCTGCCAAAAATCAGGGAATACGAGGGATTCCTCTAAATTGAATCGGACCGCCAGTCAGGCAGAAAACACCGTGGAAAAGCAGGATGATTGATCACTGGGGCAAAAAGAACAGAACCTGACAGCCAAGAGTTGTCCAAGAGTTTGTCAAATTATGAAAAATCGGTTATGGTGTCAACTGATTTTCGTGTGTAAATAAGACGTTAAGAAAATGAGCTTTATCACAAGCTCCACTACTCGCCTCCACCTTCACAATTGGTAATAACCTGTTCGGGAACGTAAAGAAAGGCAAGTTTTTGAATAAATTGACTTGGCAAACGTATAGCATTTCTTCTCGTTCATAGTTTCAACGAAAAAGAAATTAGCACAAAATGGGGAAAAAGGTTTCACAAAAGGATTTTGATGTCCCGGTCAAGCTCGAAAACCAGCCTCTGATTGAATCAATCGCGGTTGATCTGCCTGCGCCAAGCCTGAACGACAATACCGCAGACCTTGATAGGCTCGCCCGAAATCTTGGTCAGTTGGGGTATTGCCCGGTTCAAATCGCGCCCGGCAAAATGGATGGGTTAGTCAGGAAAATGCGCGGAAACGATCTGTGTTTCCGTGCGGTTGTGGGATACACCGGTACACATTGGGAGGTCCTGGACGTGGTGGCCCGGTCGCCCGATTCGGCCGTTTACGGCTTTGCACTGGACCTGGGTACCTCCAGCCTGGTTTTCCGGCTGATCGACATCGCCCGCAAAAAGACCATCCGCGAGGTCTCGGTAAAAAATCCCCAGGAGGCGTGGGGGGAAGATATCCTCAGCCGCATTATATTCGCCCGAAATCAAGAAGGTTTAGCTGTGCTTCGGGACTCGCTGGTGGAAGCCTGTTCGGATGCGATGCTCAAAATGCTCGAAGATTCAGGGACCTCCGCTCATTGCATCTACGCCGTATCCTGCGCAGGAAACACGGCGATGAGCCATTTTTTCTGGGGCCTTGACCCGTCAAACATATGCCGTGAACCTTACATTCCAGCGGCAAACACTTTTCCGATAGTGCGCGCAACAGACCTTGGGTTCGATTTTTTCCCTAACGCGCTGCTCTACCTTTTCCCCAATGTCGGCTCGTACGTTGGGGGCGATATCATCTCAGGGGTGATCGCAACGGGTCTGAACAGATCGACGGGCATCCGCATGCTCATAGACGTCGGAACAAATGCCGAGGTCGTGCTGGGCAACTGCGAGTGGCTGCTGGCATGCGCGGGTGCGGCCGGTCCAGCCCTTGAAGGAGGGGTTGTGGAGTGCGGAATGCAGGCTGTTGACGGGGCAATTGACAAGGTGAGGATCAACAGGAAGACACTGGATCCGGATATCCGGGTAATCGGCGGGGGGAAAGCCTCGGGCATCTGCGGTTCCGGCCTGATAGAACTTGTGGCCGAGATGTTTTCGTCGAAAATCCTGAACATACAGGGCAAATTCAGCACAGGACTCATCTGCTCGCGCTTAAGAAACACCCGGGATGGCCCGGCTTATGTTCTGGGTCTTCCTTCTCAGACCAGCGACGGACGCGAGATGCTCATATCTGAGATCGACATCGGAGTTTTTTTGAAGTCAAAAGCGGCGATGTACACTATACTGTCTGTCATCTGCCGAAAGGTAGGACTCAGCTTCTATGATTTAAAAAATATTTATATAGCGGGAAACTTCGGCAATCATATAGATCCGGAAATGGCGGTCCGAATCGGCATGATTCCGGATTTGCCGCTGGAAACATACCATGGGATCGGGAACTCGAGCCTCCTGGGGGCCTGCATGCTCATGTGCGACAGAACACTTTTGGCTGAAGCCGAAAAAGTTCGAGACATGATCACCTACGTTGAACTCAACGTCAATATCGAGCTAATGAATGAGTTTCGAGGGGCGCTTTTCATTCCCCACACCGATCCGAAGCTTTTCCCATCCGTGCGGATACCGCAGACCGGCCCTCAAGCGCCCAATACCGGGGTTTGACAATGAACCGACCGACACAGCCCAACAGGTACCAGCAAAACGAGGCAAAGCCCAGATTCAACGTCAAGGGTGTGTATATCCTCAGGCTTCTGGTCGGCATTCTGCTGGGTCTCAACATCGTTTTCATCCTCACGATCCTGTATTCCTCCAGCGGACTTCCCGGCTACAGGAAACAAGAACAACAGGTAAAGGAACTGGATGAAAAAATCCTCAAGCTCAAGATTGAAAACCAGAAACTCTTTGACATGATTCAGTCCCTAAAGGCCAGCTCTAAAGCACAGGAAAAATTCGTCCGCCGGCAACTTGGCTGGGTCCGTGAAAACGAAATCATCCTCGAATCCGCAGAGAAAAA